>NZ_QWGO01000001.1:358941-359202 GCF_003435535.1 Desulfotomaculum sp. OF05-3
CAAGCGTTCCAACAGTAAAGAAAACTGGCCAAAATCGGTGCGTCAGCTGATCTTCAAATTGAGAAGACGGGTAGAAACTGTCTTTTCACAGTTAAGCGGTCAGTTAAATGCAGAAAGAGTACTTGCCAAAAGCTTTCAGGGCTTATGCACCCGTTTGGTTAATAAAGTATTGGCATACAACCTCTGCATTGCATTAAACAGTATTTTCGGTGAAACCTGCGAACTTGGAAAAATCAAAGAACTGATATTCTAAAAAATTTG
>NZ_QWGO01000010.1:0-123011 GCF_003435535.1 Desulfotomaculum sp. OF05-3
CCGCGCTGTCGTAGGTTCGAGTCCTACTCGGGGAGCTTTTTTCGTACTATCCGATGAACCTGATGACTGGTAATACTACCCGGTTGACAGAGGCATGTAAATATGGTAGTATATATTTAAGGCCCCATGGTCAAGCGGTTAAGACATCGCCCTTTCACGGCGGTAACACGAGTTCGAACCTCGTTGGGGTCATTTAACTAAATATGGCGACATAGCCAAGTGGTAAGGCGTGGGTCTGCAACACCCTGATCACCAGTTCAAATCTGGTTGTCGCCTCTCTTATGAGAGCCTCAGAATCCTTTATTTATAAGGGTTCTGGGGTTTATGTTTTATAATTTTGATGTTTGCGCGTGTTTGCGGTCTGAAAACAGTGCATTGTATGAAGATTTACCTATCTATATTCATACAATAAATTGATTTGATCTTGAATCTGGCACATTTTCAATGCATTAAAAGGACTATATATCGTTTGCGCAAACAAGGCTTCTGATAGCAATGAGTATTGCTGATCTGCTTATAGCTATAAAGGAATTGCAGCTCAACAAGATTTATGCTCCGGCTGTCCTTACAAAAAAATATTTAGAAGAGAGTGTGTTTGCGCAAGCAGAAGCTCATATCTCCTTTATTAGAATCGTAAAATGGTCGCTATACCTTAACCGAGAATAGCGGCCATTTTACTTGCTGTCTCTTCATTGGAAGTAATATTGCATAAATAGTGTTGTGTCATGGAAAGTGTCGTATGACCAAGCAGTTTTTGTAACGCTGTATCTTCCATACCATTCTTATACATGATAGATGCTGTCGAGAAACGCAGCTTGTGGGAGGAGCGGTATTCGATGCCTAAGTCCTCACAACATTTTTTCAAACGGCGATTGAAAGTAACTGTTGCCAATGGGCTGTCGCCACGATAAAAGATAAATTCCTGATTATCGGGTTGTAACTTTCGGATCCGGCTGAGAATGGCTTTTGTTGCAGGTGTCAGCGGCATAGAGCGAATTCCATCTGCTGTGTTGCCCTTAATGGAATTGATGACACGGTTCTTGTTATCTATAAAGCGCTGTATACGAATAAAGTCCCCATCAATGTCAGCCCATTTTAGGCCCTTTATCCGTATATCAATGAGGTATCCTCCGAGGAGTATGATAAAAAGCTTACGTTTATATTATACAATAATCGCTCAGATAATGAAAGATATAAGTGTACGAAAAAAAACGGTCGTTTTTTTTATACAGTTTCAACTTGCGTATATTGCCAATCATCTGTACACTATAAATATAACATTTTTTTCATACAATCGGGAGAGATGCGCATTGAACTATGGATATATAAGGATTTCTACAAAATTTCAGAACGTGGAACGACAGGAGCGCAACATCCGCCTGATGTGTCCGGATCCGAACCTTGTTATCATCAAGGAAATTTTTACTGGTAGCACACAGGATCGGCCTAAGTGGCGGAGATATTATCCCAGATTTATGCCTGGAGATAATATCTATTTTGATTCGGTTTCCAGAATGGCCCGTGATGAGGATGATGGAGTAAAGGAGTACCTGGATCTGTATAAAAGAAAAGTGAACTTGTTTTTCTTCGTGGAGCCTGGGATCAACACGGAGGTATATCGGGAAGCCTGTCAGATGCAAATTCCACGGACTGGCACGGAGGTTGATATAATTCTGGAGGCCATCGAAGCATATCAAGTGAAGCTTGCAGAAAAGCAAGTCCGTATTGCCTTTCAACAGGCCCATAAGGAACTGGATGATCTCAGGCAACGAACGATCGAGGGATTAGAAACAGCCAGACGTTCTGGAAAGCAGCTCGGCCGGCCTCGTGGCCGGTGCATCACCGAGAAGGAACGAAAGGCAAAAAATATTATTCTGAAACGTGATACGCTCTTTGGTGGAGATCTTTGTCCATCTGACTGCATGAAAGTAATCGGCATCAGTCGCGGCACTTACTACAAATATAGAAACGACTTATCTAAATTTCCAATTGCATAGTAAAAGGCGGAAATGCATCCATGTGTATTTCCGCCTTAAGTTCCTTTAACATAGGCGACCAGTGATCACCTATTTACATAAAAGATAAAGATATCCATGATAATAAATGCTATTCCAAACACATGGTTAGAAACTTTAAATAATAAGGGAGTATCTTTTTCAAGTATATCTTTTTTAAATTTTGCAAGCATTGCACACTTCAATACGCAGAATACAAAAAAAGCCAAAAGTCCGGTTATTTGTAAATTCTTATAATTGTAATAGGATGCCCATGCAATAAAAATACAAAATAATATCCCTGATAAATTAAAATACGAATAGACATTTCCCTTATATTTCATAGCATACCTCTCAATTAATAAATCTCATAAGATACATAGCCCGGGGTCCAACCTAAAACACCATCGTTTGTATATCCATAGGTATAACTAATATGGAGTACAACTGTATATCCATATATCATACTTCCAGCCGTAAGTAATATATTGGCAGCATAAAGCGCGGCTGCTAAAGTCACATAAGGCGAAGCAGCCATAATTTCACTAGCAATTCCAGCAGCTGTTGCGGCATCGTCAACGTGAATCGTTACATCAATAACGCATGTTTGCCCAATGGATGGGTTCGAAGGAAAAGCTTTCGCCCTTGCGGAATACGGCTGGGTATTTTCATAAGCACGGTCAACTAACCTTTCAGCTTCAGTTTCTGTAGCTCCGTATTTTGTCATTAATACCTGGATCAGTTCATCCCTGCTGAGAGAATCGAATATTTGTTAATGCAACAGCCCCTATAATATTCATACAAAATCTCTAAAAACAAGAATTATTAGGCTAGTTATTATGACTATGCTCCATACTTTTTGAATATGTTGAAATTTGGTTAGCGTTTGATTATTCCCTCCTATTTTTGCAATTGTTTTTAATTTTAATCCAAACAGTAAAAATATAAGCAAACAACATATCATTAAAATTCTGGTAACCGCAAAAATAGTATCATTTAACAGTATAAAGCTATTAAGCAAATATACGCTAACAGATAGCATATAAGCAAAGGATGTTAAAGAAAAAAATATATACAATTTTTTGTTCAACAGTATTCACCCTCTTTCACGTTTAAATATTTCAAAATTAGGCACACCATTTGTTTTTTGTATGTAAATTTTATCATAATAATTTTGAATATGCAATATTGGTAAATAAATCATAAAAATGCTGTAAGTTTTTGGTTAAAATGCAAGAAATTATTCATTTTTATATGTGTATGTAGTAATACTATTCGCTTAACTATATTGTTTGTTTTATATCTTTAGCGTTATGCATAGAGTAAAGGGGGAAAGTTTTCAAATACCTTCAGATCTGAAGTCCAGAATATCTGCATCTCAGAAAATGTTTTTTACAACCGATTTATTTTAAGCAGTTAAAGAAACCGGATGATTACGTGTAGTCATCCGGCTTTAAATATTGTGGGAATCTTCGCCCGCCTGTATTTCCTCACTAAGTAAAAGCAGATTCCGGTTAATCCGCTCAATTCGTTGCATCTGCTCTGCAACGAACTGTTCTCCCTTTTTTGTATTCCGGATTCTGGTTCTGGATTGTTGCCTGGCATCAGTTAATCCATATCTGACCTCTGACAGTGGAAGATCCTGGTGCTGTAAAATATATGCAAGTGCCGCTCGGAACGGTTCGCTGATATAAAAGCGATATGCCTGATACACGGCCGACTCCAGCTCTCCCAGTTCAGTCTCTATAAGCAACTTACATATATGATCTAATTCCTCATCTGGAATTGCAAAGCGGAATACTATCAATGCCGCTGTTTTTCGGCATTCAACAGGTATGTTTTCCGGAAAATACTCCCGATAGCAACCGATCAGGTCCATTAAAAATTTTTCTTTCATCGTTGATCACCTCATGGCTTTTCTTCTGTTATATAAAGAAATCATACCATAAAAAATTTCATTAACAGAATGTATATCGGGGAGCAAATAAACATGGGAGATTTCCCCCCCTGCATGCGGAAAGCACAGCTCTTTCCAGTGCGCGCCTGGGTAACATGCGAATGCACCATTTCCGTAATAATCGCAATACAATGATACCGTACAGAATTCGAATGGCGCGATTATTTTAATTATACGAGAAATTAAATTAAAAAAGGAAACTATTAGGTATACAGAAAAAACATACATGTTATACTATCGTTAGGCTACCGTTAGGTAAGAATGATGTAAGAATTCAAACGATACGCGAAAAACCCCGGAGTTGCGACCTCCGGGGTTTTTCTGTTCCGTTATTACGGGATGGATTGATTCCCGGCCTGAACCAGGAACGGATGCTGTCTGGGATACTGATTCTCCTAAGAATCTTCCGCAGATTCGTTCATCAGATATGCTTATCAAGCAAACGGTAACTGGAAAATTCCTGAATCTTATTTTTTCTGAACTATATTTTCTTATTTGACACCCATAGCGTTACACGGTATAATATAAATATGATTAAATCATTTGCGCACAAAGGCTTAAGGGAATTTTATGAAAGTGGTTCCAAGAAGGGAATCCAACCAGAGCATGCGCCAAAACTAGGAAGAATGCTTGATCGTCTTGATGCAAGTATAAGTCCACAGGATATGAATTTACCAGGATATCGATTACATCCTCTGAAAGGAGATAAACAGGATATGTGGGCTGTTACTGTTAATGGCAACTGGAGATTAACATTTTATTTTGAAGGGCAGGATGCGTATCTCCTAGATTACCAAGATTATCATTAGAAGGAGGAACATGTATGACCAATAGAAAACCAACACATCCGGGAGCTGTCCTCCTGGAAGATGTTATAAAGCCGCTGGGTCTTACCATCACAGAGGCTGCCAAAATGCTTGGGGTCAGTCGAAAAACATTGTCAGAGTTTGTAAATGAAAAAGCAATGCTAAGCCCTGATATGGCAATTCGCATCGCGAAAGCAACGAATACTTCTCCAGAGAGCTGGATGAATATGCAACAGAAATTGACACTATGGGAAGCTGAACAGCATCTTCCAGAAAATGTCATTCCATTTCCATCTGTGCACTCTGAAGAGGCCGCTGCATTACAAATGTAATAATAAATGGGGCTGTCGCCTAGCAAAAACATTGCTAATGCGACAGCCTCGTTGTACTTGGTCCATGAAATGGGTTGCAAGTTTTGCTAGAAATATGCCCTGTACAAAATGTCCGCTTAGATATCCGTCTCAAGCAGCACCGTCTAATTGCGCAACACGGCAGGCGGTTTGCCCCTCTGCGGAGGGACTGTGACCCTCCGATTACATAAATTTATATCTTTTTGAGACATTTTTATAAACAACGCACCATTACAATGTACCGGTATATTAAATCAGAAAAAATGAACTTAGAGCCAGAAAAGGTGAGATTTATGTGTTTGCGCACTGTTTGCGTCCGCAAACACAAGCATCAATCGGCATGTAAACTCCTTTCTTTATCTGGGTTTCGAGAGATGACAGGAGGTTCAAATCTGGTTGCCGCCTCTCTTATGAGAGCCTCAGAATCCTTTGTTTATAAGGACTCTGAGGTTTTTGTTTTACCAGAAAAAGTATGCAAAATATATGCGGGCAAGCAGGACGCAAACAGATTGAGGAAGGAGCATCGAAAAAAAGAAATATAGAGACATAAGTACTTGAAGTCCTAAAAAAAGTGTACTATAATAATAAATGTCCCGCACTGACATATGTGCAGCGCGGGACATTTTTAGAAATGGACACATCAGCAGTTAAAAGCGATAAAGTGCTTAAAAATAAAATACGTGCTTAAAAGGTGATGATTTGGTTTTGCCAGCATTTGGATATTGAATGATGCAGTCTGGAACAGTTGGTTCGCGGTTCATATTCGATATAGAAAGGCAGGGCTGAATCTACATGAAAATAATATTTTGGGGGAGAAAATTATGTCATTCAATTACAAAAGTTTACTTCCGACACCGGCGCAGATCAAGGCGGAATTTCCGCTGACACCGGAGTGCGTGGAGTTAAAAGCGGCAAGAGATAAAGAGGTTGCGGATGTTATCACGGGAAAGAGCAAAAAGTTCCTCGTGATCATTGGACCGTGCTCCGCGGACCGCGAGGACGCTGTATGTGAGTACATGAGCCGTCTCGCCAAGGTCAATGAGCAGGTTAAGGATAAGCTGGTTATCGTACCGCGTGTATACACAAATAAGCCGCGTACCACAGGCGGCGGATACAAGGGAATGCTTCATCAGCCGGATCCCGAGAAGAAGCCGAATATGTACGAAGGACTTGTAGCGATCCGTAAGCTTCATATGCGCGTGATCGAGGATTATGGATTCACGACAGCCGATGAGATGCTGTATCCGGAAAATTACAGCTACCTTTCCGATGTACTTTCCTATGTCGCGATCGGTGCGCGTTCTGTTGAGAACCAGCAGCACCGCCTTGTATCCAGCGGTATGGACGTTCCGGTTGGAATGAAGAACCCGACCAGCGGTGATCTCGGGGTTATGTTAAATGCGGTCTATGCTGCCCAGCATGGCCACGATTTTATTTACCGTACATGGGAAGTTGAGACAAAGGGTAATCCGCTGGCGCACACGATCTTAAGAGGCGCAGTCAGCAAGCATGGTCAGTGTCTGCCGAACTACCACTATGAGGATCTGGAGCTTCTCTACAGCCTGTACCAGGAGAGAGAGCTGTTGAATCCGGCCTGCATCGTTGACGCAAACCACTCTAACTCCAACAAGCGCTACATGGAGCAGATCCGTATCGTGAAGGAAGTTCTTCACAGCCGCCGCCACTCTGAGGAGATCCATAATTTCATCAAGGGCGTTATGGTCGAGAGCTACTTAGAGCCGGGCAGCCAGAAGATTGGCGAGCATATTTACGGAAAATCCATCACGGATCCGTGTCTTGGATGGGATGATACGGAGAAGCTGATCTATGATATTGCGGATGAGATCAAATAAGAGATAGAAATTGCCGGTGCCGGCACATGAAATGTGTGCTGGAACGGGAAATAGAGTAAATATTAAGCCATCGGGATGAAAGTGAAAATTATCATTCCGGTGGCTTTTTATAGTCGTGCATCTGGAAGAAGCTGCCGGCAGCAGGTCCTAGACGTTAGCAGTCTGGGCTGCTTTTGATGAGAACTCTCTCTCATAAAAGAAGATATACTGCTGCAGCACACCGGCGAACCCCGGATATTTCGAGAAATTTTCTTCGATCAGCGCCTCGCAGAGCCGTGATTCGGGAACATGACTGGTGCAGCGGCTTTTCGGGGCATACTCCCGCAGCAGGATCTTTTTGATCCAGGTGTCCACCGGGAAGGCACCGATATGGTGCAGACCGAAGAGGCAGATGCAGTTGGCAACTTTGACGCCTATTCCGTAGCAGGAGAGAAGAGCTTCCATGGAGTCGGAGTAATTCAGTCCCCGCAGACGGTCAAGATCCATCTTTCCGGAGCAGACGTCTTCGCAGGTCCGCTTGATATACTTGGCACGGTAACCGAGTTTTAAGGCGAGGAGATCATCCAGGGAGGCGTGGTTTAACTCTTCAGGAGTTGGAAACGCATAATAATATCCGGAAGACAACTCATACCGCGTTCCATATTTCTCACTCAGCGCCTCCACTAGCGCTCGGATCGCCGGAATTGTCTTTTGTTGTGAGATAATAAAGGTGATGATCATCTCCCAGAGATCCTGGTTCAGGATCCGTATTCCACTGCCGAAAGCCGCCGCTTTTGAAAGATATTCATCCGCAGGGTCAACAGCGCGGATATAAGCACCATAATCCGTCCCAAGATCAAAATAATGATCCCAGAATGCAAACTCGTCATTGGGACAGTGAAAAATCACCTCATCTCTATTCTGATCCACAATAAGAAAATGTCCGCCGCTGATGACCCGGTAAGCCGTCTGTGGATCATTCGGGGCACAGGGAATCATACGGAAACACTGACCGGAGTCGGCGATCTGGCGGAGGTTGAAGTTCTTTAAGTTTTTTGTAATCATAGAGTACCTCCTGGCTGGTCAGCGGGTCTGCCTAGGAACAAAAGAAACTTTTAAAGTCATTCCCATTCCTTCGGCAAGGCGCTGAAGCAGTTTGATAGATGGATTTCGACTTCCGTTTTCCAGACGGCTGATCTCAGTCTGGTTGATTCCTGTTCTTTCGGAAAGTTCTTTTTGCGTCATGTTCTGACTGATTCTGGCATCGATAATTGCCCGGATGATATCCATTTCCGGTTGAATCTCGTCATATGCGGCGGAAAAATCTGGATTTTGCATTTTCTGTTTTTTATATTCCTGAAGTGTCATGCATGTTCCCTCCTCTGAATATAGTTTCTTTTTCTCAAAAGTGCGGTCGATAATTCTTTCTTTGGTGTTTTGTGTGTCTCCTTATATGATATGAGATATATCTCAATAAGTCAATAGAATTGTAATTTAGAAATAAAAAAGGTTAATAAATCATGAATCAAAAGATTTGATAAAGATTAAAAGAACCAGATTAAAACGAATTGAACATCAGAAGAATATTTATGAAATAAAAAAGAAAGTTGTCTCCCACCAAATTTAGAGATGGCGGGAGACAAAAAATTATTCAGCAAGTGCCTTCTTATTCGCTTTCGCCTGGAACTTTTCGTTCTGGATAATAAAGCGCTCGTGGCGGCCTCCGCCGATCTTTCCTTTGGCGTCGTAAGCGGCAACATCGAATACGAGACGACGTCCGTCTACCTCGACAAGTTCAGTCTCGCACCATACGGTCATTCCAAGTGGTGTCGGTGCGTCGTGTGTTACGTTTAAGAGTGTACCCACAGTACCGCAGCCCTCGTCGAGCTGATCAGCAACGCTCATCCAGGCGGTCTTTTCCATTAAAGCGGTCATAGCCGGTGTCGCGAACACGTCGAGTGTGCCGCTTCCCATTGTTTTTGCGGAGTTTGCGTCAGAGACAACAACCTCCTGTCTTCCTTTTATTCCAGTTTCCAGCATAAGTTTGTCCTCCATGATTAAATGAATACCGTAACTGTTCAGTACCCTCACAGTTACGCGCAAAAATCCATTCTAAATCGGCTGTGTCGATAGGATTTTTGCCTTCTAGTCTAAGTTTTCTTACGGTCAGCGAAGTAAATGCGCAGACCTACTGAATAGTTACTGAATACCACAGTTTACAATACCGGAGATCCTGACAGTGACAGCAAAGATCCGGGATTTAAACCGGGGAAGTGTGATCAGCGCGGCGTTTTCCCGCCTGACACTGACATATAAAGTATAGAATACTCGTACACGAATTGCAAGAAAAAGACTTACTGGTCTGTGATCATTTTTTTCAGATTCTCAAAAAGCTCCAGATCGGATTTGGTCACACGGATGTTGGAGGCGAGTTCTTTGCCATCCGGTTCGATAACCTTAAATTCGATGATCATGTTTTCCTGTATGCCATGTTTGTAGACCGCACGCCAGAAAGCCGGGAATTTCGGGTGGTTTCTGATAAAGGTCTGCCAGGAGTTTTTGAACTGCAGAAACATCATTGGATTTATACTCAAAATATCTTCCTCTTTCCTAAAATTGTGTTTCGGGTAGTCACGCAGCGGGGCGGATGGACGCCGATTCCACTGTTTGCGCAAGGCACAAACAGTAACATGCTGATGGATTCCAGTATAAAATATTTGAGCAGGAATTGCAAGATATGGGAAGAGTATGCTACAATTAGCACTGAGAAAGTGGTTACTGTATACGGATCGAAATTTTCTGAATTGAAAATTCCGTACAATACAGTGGTAATGGTGAATTTTGTCGATTTGAAATGCGAAGCATCGGAAAAACGATGGTCAGGCAGTTATAAAGGAGAGGTACGATGTTGGAGGACGCAAAAAAACGGATGGCAGAAGATGTCATTTGTAATTTGAAAAAAAGAAACATGGAGGGAATCTATTGCCGGGATAAGAAAGAGGCAGTGGAAACGGTACTCTCGCTGATCGAACCCGGTGCTTCCATCGGCTGGGGCGGCTCGGCATCGATCCGGGAGCTGGGGATTCTGGCTGAATTGGAGAAATCCGGACATGAGATGCGGGATTATCCGATGAAAGATAAAGAGACGATGGGAAATCCGTCATATCTCGGCTCCTGCAGTGCGGACTGTTTCCTTATGGGAACGAATGCGATCACCGTAAAAGGCGAACTGGTCAATATTGACGGTGCGGGAAACCGTGTAGCCTGTCTGATTCATGGACCAAAGCAGGTGATCATTGTTGTCGGAATGAATAAGATAGTGCGGAGTATTGAGGATGGAATCGACCGGATCCAGACGCAGGCTTGTCCGATCATTGCAGATGCTACCGGCCGGAAAACGCCATGTGGTGTAAAGGGAGTCTGCATGGACTGCCAGTCCCCCGACTGTATGTGCTGTTCGATCGTTGTTACACGGAGATCCCGATATGACGGACGGATCAAGGTTGTGATCGTTGGGGAAAATTTAGGCTATTAAAATAAGATTACTGGAGGAACCCAATGTTTTTTATTGGCGGAATTACTCAGGGAACAAAAGAACTGATTTATAACGCGGCGGCGATGATCTGTGGCCGCTGCGGGAGATATGGACGGTATCAGGTGTTTATGACCTATATGTGCCTGTCCTTTTTCTTTATTCCAATCTTTAAATGGGGGCGGAAATATTATGTGAAGACAAGCTGCTGCGGGACCGTTTACCAGCTGGACGAGGAAGTCGGAAAGCGGATCGCCGCAGGAGAGGATGTGCCGATCCGGGAGGAAGACCTTACCCTTGTTTCAGAGGGGCATGATGCCCCGGCCTGGGATGTGCCGGTGAAGCGGTGTTCAAACTGTGGCTATGAGACGAAAGAAAATTTTGACTATTGCCCGAAGTGCGGAAAGAGGTTTTAAGACATGAAGATCACATACATTCATCACAGCGCATTTCTTGTGGAGACGGAATCGGCGTATCTGCTGTTTGATTATTTTCAGGGAAAACTGCCGGAGTTTTCTGAGGAAAAGCCGCTCTATGTGTTTGCCAGTCACAGACATCCGGATCATTTTTCAAAGGTGATCTTTGAACTGGAGGAGAAACATCCGAAGATCCATTATATTCTGGCATTTGATATCTGGAGTAAGCGGGTTCCGGAATCTTGTAAAGGAAAGACAGAATTTTTAAATCCGGGGCAGATACTGGATGACGGAACGCTGAAGGTCGAGGGATTTAAGTCCACGGATGAGGGCGTCGCGTTCTGGTGCAGTGTGGATGGCCTGGAGATCTACCATGCCGGAGATTTAAACCACTGGTACTGGGATGGGGAAGATCCGCAGTGGAATAAGAATATGACGAAGGCTTACCGGGAGGAGATCGCAAAGATGCATGGCAGGAAGGCGGATATTGCGTTTTTACCGCTGGATCCGAGACTCGGTGAATATTTTTACTTGGGAATCGATGATTTCGTGAAGGAAGTCGACGTGAAACATATTTTCCCGATGCACTTCTGGGGGGAATACGATGTGGCGGAGCGGCTGAAAAAAATGCCGTGTTCGGCGGGATACCGTGACAGGATCGTTGAGATCCATGAAGAGGGAGAAGGCTGGGAAATCTGAGAGGGGGAATAAAATGCAGCTTGCGACCTCAATGAATATCGGAAAAGTGATGGATGAAGAAGCGAAAAGAGAACGGTTTGCTTCCTGGTACATTACATTACCTGGAATTCCTGAGTACGAAAAAGAAATGATAGAGAAGTCATTGAAATATAACGTGTGGAAAGAACTCATAACACTATTCGTTATTTATATGATCTTATCATTGACATGGTTTTTCGGTGCTGGGCTGTATGATCCTTTTCAGAGCATAACGGGCTATAAACTCACAGGAAAAAAGAATGTCATCGCAGTTGTACAGGAAGATGGACAGTCATTGCGTCTGAAAGATCCAAATAAAGGTGAGCATGTACAGTATACACTTGCCGAACTTGGAATGGATCCGGTACAGTATTCTTACGGAAACAGGCTTCAGACATACTGGGAGAAGGAAACGGATGGTGAGTATCATTTCCTTGCCATACTGCCGGAAAAACAGGTATCGAAAATAGAAGGCCTTTATTACGGGGTGATAGGAGTCGGATATTTTACGATTCTTATTGGCGGAATCAGCGTATTTTTCATTCGAAGGAAGCGGTACACGGGATGGTTCCCGCGTTTCTACGATAGGCTGGAAAAGTTTTATTCAGAGCATGCTGTCTGGAGAAAGTACAGTGTTGAAGAGGGATATGACACGATAGATGCCATTATTGCTTACGGAAATAAAAATCAGCCATCCTTTGTAAAAGAATTTTCTTGTACCCGGCTTACAAGAGAGGACGAGAAGAAAAAGAAATCAAAGATAATCGCTGTATGGTTGACGACTATAGCTGGCATGACAGGAATCGTACTGATCATTTCACTGCAGGTGAGTATTGCGTCAGAAATCGAACAAAGGAAAAATGAGGCAAGGACGGCAGCTGTTTTAGAAAAACTGCAGGCTGCGATCAACGGAAAAAGGTCCGGTCCGGATGATGGATCAGAAGATTACAACTATGCAGATATGATCGACCGGGCGAGAAATACATTTCCGGAAGAAGATGTTTACTACAAGCTTCTGACAACGGAAGAGTACGTTTCGTTAATTGTCACAACAAAGAAAAAACAAAATGTCTGCTTTGACCGGTATGTACCGGTACATGGCTCGATTGGCGAAGAGGGAACAGAGTATAAGCTTGAAATTTCTATGGTATCGGACGCAATCCAGCCGGATGATATTTTACATAATTATACAGGGATTCTTTTGTCTACGATACCGTAATGTGAAACAAGTATAATTTGAGAGGAGAACACCATGAAATTCACATTTGCGCATAATAATTTTAATGTCACAGATCTTGACAAGTCCTTAAAATTCTATGAGGAAGCTCTTGGATTAAAGGAAGTAAGAAGAAAAGAAGCGGCGGACGGGAGCTTTATCCTGGTATACCTCGGAGACGGCGTGACACCGCACCAGTTAGAACTCACATGGCTCAGGGACTGGGAGAAAGATCACTATGATCTTGGAGACAACGAGTTCCATCTTGCATTCTGGGTAGATGATTTCGAGGCGGCTCACGCAAAGCACAAAGAGATGGGATGCATTTGCTTTGAAAATGAGAAGATGGGGATCTACTTTATCACAGATCCGGATAATTACTGGCTGGAGATCGTGCCGACAAGAAAGTGATAAAAAGGTCCGACGGCCAGACATATGAAAATTCACACATCAGGCAGAGATGAAGGAAAACATTCTTGCTGAAAAGAAAAACAGCAGCCGGTCAGAGATAGGAAACATAGAAACAGATAAAACAGGAGGAGCTAAGATGATTCTGATTAAAAACGGACGAGTAGTAGACGCAAAGAGCAATACCGACGGGATCCTGGACGTTGTCATTGATGGCGGAAAGATAAAGACCATCGGAAAAGTGGAAGATGATGGAAGCTATGAGCAGGTGATCGACGCAGACGGCTGTGTCGTAGCGCCGGGCCTCATTGACGTCCATGTTCACTTCCGCGATCCGGGACTTACATACAAAGAGGATATCCAGACAGGCTCCGCCGCAGCGAAAAAGGGCGGATACACAACGGTTGTCACCATGGCAAATACAAAACCGCCGGTAGACAATGTGGAGACCGTAAAATATATCATCGCAGAAGGAGAGAAGACAGGTATCAATGTTCTTCCGGCCGCATGCGTTTCTGTTGGAATGAAGGGGCAGGAGCTCACGGATATGGACGCCTTAAAGGCAGCAGGAGCTGTTGGATTTACGGACGATGGAATCCCGCTGATGAACGAGAAACTCGTCTACGAGGCCATGAAGAAGGCGAAAGAGTTAAATGTACCGCTGAGCTTCCATGAGGAAGACCCGGCATTCATCTCCGAGAACGGAATCAACGCAGGTGCAGTCGCAAAAGAGCTTGGAATCACAGGTTCCCCGGCACTTGCTGAGGATTCTCTCGTGGCCCGTGACTGCATGATCGCCCTGCACACAGGCGCGTCAGTCAATATCCAGCATATCAGCTCCGCCACATCCGTAAAGGCTGTGAAGCTTGCGAAAGAGCTTGGAGCAAACGTGACAGCGGAGGTCACACCTCACCATTTCACATTAGATGAGACTGCTGTTTTAGAACATGGCGCAATGGCGAAGATGAACCCGCCCCTTAGAACCGCGAAGGACCGCGAGAGAATTATTGAAGGAATCAAGGACGGCTCCATCGATATGATCGCCACCGACCACGCTCCGCACAGCGCGGAGGAAAAGGCAGTTCTTCCGGTATGGAAAGCACCGAGTGGAATCATTGGTCTTGAGACTGCTCTCGGCCTTGCGGTGACAGAGCTTGTGAAGAAAGGCCACTTGACTACCATGCAGCTTGTGGAGAAGATGTGCGTGAATCCGGCGAAATTATACCATTTTGATAAGGGATATCTCGCGGAGGGCAAAGATGCGGATATCGTGATCTTCAATGAGAACGAGGAATGGATCGTTACAGATGATGAGATCGCGTCCAAGTCCCACAACACGCCGTTTATCGGAACAAAGCTTTTCGGTCGTGTGAAGTATACGATCTGCGGTGGAAAGATTGTATACAAGGATTAAGAACATACAGCAGAGCTCCCTGGCATCGGGCTGATAAGACTCAGAGAGTCCGGTTGGAGCTGGATCCGGGGAGTGCAGCGGTTTTCAGCAATGCAGGAGGAGGCAAAGCTGAGAATTGTGAGAAATAAAGAACAGGAGCAAACAAGTTATGAAAAAATACCAGGTGCTTCTTTTTGATGTGGATGGAACACTTCTGGATTTCGACAAGGCGGAGAAGATCGGCATCGAGCGGGTACTCACCCACTTTGGCGTACCGGCTACAGAGGAGAACATGCAGAAGTACCACCATCTGAACAAAAGCTACTGGCAGAAGTTGGAGCGCGGGGAACTTACGAGAGAGCAGGTGTTAAGCCTGCGATTTGAGGATTTCTTCAGTGACTTCGGAATCAAGGTAAATGGCGCTGAGGTCGATGGATTGTACCGCCAGACATTAAATGAGAGTGCGTTTCTTTTAGACGGAGTCATGGACCTCCTTAATGGCTTAAAGAATCGCTATGAGCTTCATATCGTTACAAACGGCGTCGCTGAGACCCAGTATAAACGCCTCGCGGCAGCAGGACTGGATAAACTGTTTCAGGGAATCTATGTTTCAGAGGAGTCCGGATACCAGAAGCCGCAGCAGGAGTACTTCGATTACTGCTTTAAAAAGATGGGCAGAAATGACGTGGAGAACATGCTGATCATCGGTGACTCCCTGACTTCTGACATCCGTGGAGGAAACAATGCCGGAATCGATACCCTGTGGTACAACCCGCACCATCAGGAGAATACAGCCGGGGTGCATGTGGATTACGAGGCGGATACGTTGGAAAAGATAGGTGAGATGCTGAGTTAATTTCAGAACGACAGCATCAGGCAATTTCTCTGAAAAGTTATGTAAACTAAATGCATCTGGAATGAGATAAAATCCATGGAAAATCATTTTGAAGGCTGGTTTTACTGCTGGTATCTTTCAAAATTGCAAAAAGTCATAGCAATACTGAGAAATATTGTCAGACATCTTGACAAATAAGAAGATTTTTCTTATAATTAAGCTTTCCCGGAGAGCATTGTCCGCCGCATACGGATCCGGTGAAGGGACAGAAAGAGCGGCGGCGAATATATAGAAATGAGGGGTGTATTTCATGAACAAGAACACGACAGATATCACATTATCGGCTTATTTTAATGACATCGTAATCGGATACTACGAGGACGAGGATCTGGTAAAACAGTTTGGAAGACAGCTTGGTTTCGACGTGGATATGGACACCTTTATGGCGGTCTCTTTCCAGTATCCGTCTGATATGAATGTAAAACCGGAAGACCGTGAGAAGCTCACAGACGCGGCAAACGCGATCATCGCTCTCTCCGATATCAACAAGAAGATCGGTGGAAAGCAGATTATCACCTGCGACAGCGGCGTATGCGTGATCCTGATCATGAACGACAAATCCGCAATGCGTGACCTGATCCCGCAGATCAAGGAGACAGCCCTTGAGCAGGTAGAAAAGATCAATTCTGACAGAAAGATCCGCGTCGGCATCGGTACGATCGAGAGCGGAATCAAGGGAATCAAGCATACATACATCAATGCCCAGGATGCGGTAAAGGCCGGCGAGATCTTCAAGAAAGACCGTGTGATCCTTGAATACATGGGTATGGAGATTTACAGCAGCATCAACCAGATGGTTGTAAACTTCGGTGACCGCCTTACCAGAACCGTTTTAAAACAGCTCGGTGAGACTGAGAAGCGGGTTCTCGCGAAATACTACAAATGCAAAGAGGACATCGCTGAGACTGCAAGACAGCTCGGAATGTCTGAGGATGATGTAAAGACAAGCTTAAATATGGTCCGCATCAATACCGGACTTGACGTAAACGATACAGAGGATAACTTCAAGCTCCACTTTATCATGATCGCGAAGAAAGTCCTTGAAAACGACGAGAGAATCAAGAAGAATCGTTAATTCACCAGAAAGTTTCTGTTGCTGTCTGCCAATGGCATGAACAGCGGAGTGTAGAAGGTGGACGATACAGAAGAAATCAGCAACAGCCCTGCGCATAATATGTGCCGGGCTGTGAGCCGTTATGGATGGTAAAATGCTGAATGGTAAAAGATAAACAGGCGGGGATCTGCCGGACAGAAGGGGATACAAATATGAAGACAATGCTGGAGCGCGGAGCCGGAATTCTGATGCCGGTGTCAAGCCTGCCGTCACCATACGGAATCGGTACATTTGGCAGTGCGGCCTATGATTTCGTGGACTTCTTAAAGAAAGCAAGACAGAAATACTGGCAGGTTCTGCCGGTGGGACCGACAAGCTACGGGGACAGCCCGTACCAGTCATTTTCCGCTTTTGCGGGAAATCCGTACTTTATCGATCTGGATACCCTGGTGAAGGAGGGACTTCTCACACAGGACGAGATCAACGCCTGTTACTGGGGGGATAATCCGACCCAGGTGGCGTACGACGCGGTGTTCTGGTACCGGTTTCCACTGTTGAAAAAGGCGTACGCGAGAAGTGAGTACCGCGAGGAACAGGGCTACGAGAAGTTCTGTATGGACAGCTGGTTCTGGCTGAATGATTACGCATTTTACATGGCGTTAAAGTTCCATTTTGATAATAAAGAATGGCTGGCATGGCCGGAAGATATCCGGTTCCGGAAGAAAGAAGCGGTGGAGTCCTACCGCGAGGAATTGAAGGACGAGATCGACTTCTGGAAGTTTTTACAGTATAAATTCTACCAGCAGTGGGGAAAGCTCCGCGCATATGCGAATGAGCAGGGAATCTCCATCATCGGTGATATTCCGATCTACGTGGCACTTGACAGCGCGGATGTCTGGACCCACCCGGAGTTATTCCTTTTGGATGAGGAGAACCTGACTCCGATCAAGGTTGCCGGAGTTCCGCCGGACGCATTCAGCGAGACGGGACAGCTCTGGGGCAATCCGCTTTACCGCTGGGATGTTCAGGAAAAGACCGATTTCGCATGGTGGAAGGAGCGCATGAAAGCGTCTGCCCGCCTGTATGACGTGGTCCGTATCGACCACTTTATCGGTGTAACCCAGTACTACGCGATTCCGGCGGGTTCCGAGGACGGAAAGACAGGCGAGTGGTTAAAGGGACCTGGAAAGAAGCTCACAGATGCCATCAACATGGTCATCGGTGACACGAAGATCATCGCGGAGGATCTTGGAATCTTTGTTCCGGAGGTCAAGGAGCTTCTTGAGGAGACAGGATATCCGGGAATGAAGATCATCGAGTTCGCCTTCAGCGGCGACCGCTTCAACGAGCACCTGCCGCATATGTACTCCCCGAATTCCGTCGTTTACGGCGGAACCCATGACAACGAGACTCTGGTGGGCTACTTTAAGCCGGAGGCGCGCCAGTGGTGGGAGTTGCAGTATATCGCAGACTACATGGGTGTCTCCCATCAGCATGAGGTCGTAGACAAGGTCTTAAAGACCGCCTACGCGTCTGTAGCCAGCGTTGTGATCTTCCAGGCGCAGGATGTCTTAAAGCTCGATAGCTGGGCGAGAATGAACACGCCGGGTACGGTGGGAAACAACTGGAGATGGAGAATGAAACCGGGCGAGCTGACGCAGGATCATATCAACCATCTGTCATGGCTGGTCGATACATTCGGACGGTTTTAGATCGAAAAAAATACAAAAATCACGGTAGAATTACCGAAGGGAAAAGTCAATTTTTGTCGAGAAAAACAGATGTTTGCGGTACGCGGCACAGTGCCGAGAAATAAGGAAAAACGGGCGGTTCGTAAGGATAAAACAGACCGCCCGTTTCTTGGAAATTCGATTGACACAAGACCAGAAGTGTGATATTGTTAAGTTAATTCCGATGCACTATTGAACTCACATGTTTTTGTAAGTCATTTGCGCGATACGATGAATTACAAAAGCATGTGAGTTTTTTGAAATAAAGACCAACAGCGATGTGTGGGGATTTCCAATAGTCTTAGTACGGAAAAATTCAATTTTTTATGGAGGTACCAAAATGAACAACGGTACAGTTAAGTGGTTCAATTCTGAGAAAGGCTACGGATTCATCTCCAACGATAATGGCGGCGACGACGTATTCGTACACTTTTCCGCAATCGTAGGCGACGGCTTCAAGACTCTTGAAGAGGGCCAGAAGGTTACTTTCGACACAGAGCAGGATCCGAAGAACAGCAAGAAGCTTCGCGCTGTTAACGTAGTTAAACTCTAATTCGAATAGAAGAGAAACTAAGAGAACTGCCGTTCCGAGTTGTACTTGGAGCGGCAGTTCTTTTGTTGGATAGGATTTTTCCTTGAAAAACAGGCTTTTTTCGCGAAAAGCCTTGCAAAAACTTGTGTTCTTTAATAGAATAAGAAGGACTTTGATAACTGACCGGCAGGCTGGAGACATTTGCGGAAGGTTATCGTTTTAAGTTCTGCCAGGGTTTAGATCCGAGGCAGGCTGTTTGTGCCCGGCGCGGGGGATGCGCTAAGGCGCATTTCACAGATACCCCTTGTCAGTTAAAAGGAGATTTAGAAAATGATTAGTGCAAATAATGTGACACTCCGTGTCGGAAAAAAAGCTTTATTTGAAGACGTAAACATTAAATTCACAGAAGGAAACTGTTATGGTCTGATCGGTGCCAACGGTGCCGGAAAGTCCACATTTTTAAAGATCTTATCCGGTCAGCTCGAGCCGACAAACGGTGAAGTTGCGATCACTCCGGGTCAGCGTCTTTCCTTCTTACAGCAGGACCACTTTAAATACGACGAGTACACAGTTCTCGATACCGTTATCATGGGAAATAAGCGCCTTTATGACATTATGAAGGAAAAAGACGCGATCTACATGAAGGAAGAGTTCACAGACGAAGATGGAATCAAGGCTGCAGAGCTCGAAGGCGAGTTCGCAACCATGAACGGATGGGAAGCGGAGTCCGACGCTGAGAACCTGTTAAACGGTCTTGGTATCGAGACAGACCTCCACTATAAAACGATGAAAGACCTTCTCGGACCGCAGAAGGTTAAAGTTCTCCTCGCCCAGGCATTATTCGGAAACCCGGATATCCTGCTCCTCGATGAGCCGACGAACCATCTGGATCTCGACGCGATCGCATGGCTTGAGGAGTTCCTGATCAACTTTGAGAATACTGTTATCGTGGTATCCCATGACCGTTATTTCTTAAATAAAGTCTGCACGCAGATCGCTGATATCGACTACGGCAAGATCCAGCTCTATGCCGGAAACTATGATTTCTGGTTCGAGTCCAGCCAGTTGATGATCAAGCAGATGAAGGAAGCAAACAGAAAGAAAGAGGAGAAGATCAAAGAGTTGCAGGAGTTCATCCAGAGATTCTCCGCCAACGCTTCCAAGTCCAAGCAGGCGACATCCAGAAAACGTGCGTTAGAGAAGATCGAGCTTGACGAGATCCGCCCGTCCAGCAGAAAATACCCGTATATCGACTTCCGTCCGGCCCGTGAGATCGGAAACGAGGTTCTCTCCGTTGAGGGACTTACAAAGACCATCGACGGCGTAAAGGTTCTCGACAATATTTCCTTTACCCTGGGAAGAGAGGACAAGGTTGCCCTTGTAGGACCGAACGAGCTTGCGAAGACCACACTCTTCAAGATCCTCTCCGGTGAGATGGAGCCGGATTCCGGAAGCTACAAATGGGGCCTCACAACGACTCAGGCGTACTTCCCGAAGGATAACAGCGCAGAGTTCAACAATGATGATACGATCGTAGACTGGCTGACCCAGTACTCCCCGGAAAAAGATGTCACATATGTCCGCGGATTCCTCGGAAGAATGCTGTTTGCCGGTGAAGACGGCGTAAAAAAGGTAAAAGTTCTCTCCGGTGGTGAGAAGGTGCGCTGCATGCTCTCCAAGATGATGATCTCCGGCGCGAACGTACTGATGTTTGATGAGCCGACTGACCATCTGGACATGGAGTCCATCACAGCCCTGAACAACGGAATGAAGAAGTTCCCGGGCGTGATCATCTTCTCCTCCCGTGACCATCAGGTCGTAGAGACGACTGCAAACCGTATCATGGAGATCATCAACGGCCAGCTGATCGATAAGATCACGACCTACGACGAGTACCTTGAGAGCGATGAGATGGCGAGAAAGAGATTCACATATACGATCACTGAGAGTGAAGAGAATGATGACTGATTCTGCTGCCGCCTGAATTGAGATAGAAAATGGCAGTGTAAACTGTCTGCAGACATAAAAAACAGAGCATATATTCAACCATAACCTATGTAAAACATTGGCATGCGAAGATATATGCTCTGTTTTTGCGTATTTACACTTAGTTTTGGCGGAACCGGTTAATTAGCCCCGGCTTTCGCCAGAACCTTCTTCATCGAAGTGAGATACACGATCACCGAAGCAATCGGTCCAAGGATATCAGATACCGGTTCTGCGTAAAACGCCGCTTCAGCTCCGAACATCGCGGGAAGCAGGAACAGGGATACAAAGTATGCGCCTTTTCGGAAGAAGGAAAGCGGCAGGGCAACCTGTACCTGACCAAGACCGGTGAAACCGTCGACGATCTCATACTGGAATGCCAGCGGGATGATCGCCAGAGTGAAGATCCGGATCGCCCGGAGCGCTTCTGCGGCAACGACCGGGTCTGCTGTAAAGAGACGGACAAACAGGCCGCCGATGGTACGCGCAAGGACGAAGAGCAGAGCGGTGTATGCCGCAGCAAGGCTAAAGATGTACTTCTGCGCATTTTTTACGCGGTCGGTCTTTCCGGCTCCGAAATTGTAGGCAAGAACAGCCTGAGTTCCGCTGGTGATACCGCCGAGAGGCATGGTGACTACGAGCATGAAGCTCTGGGCAATGGTTGCGCAGGTGATCAGAAGGTCTCCGCGCTCCGCACCGCCGTATTTTTGCAGGATCGCGTTCATGGTGATGATCATGACGTTATCCATGGCGATGATGATAAATGGGGTAAAGCCGATGGTGAGCACTCTGCGGATCAGCCGCCAGCTGTAACCGCCGAAGGTGATGCGCACCGGCATATTTTTCCCGAACAGTGTCCTCAGGACGAAAGCGCAGCTCGCCATCTGGGAGATGACGGTTGCGACGGCGGCACCGGAGACGCCCATGTGGAGGCCGAAGATGAAGATTGGATCCAGAATGATGTTCAGCACCGCGCCGAGGATGACGGAGTACATGCCGGTTTTTGCAAAGCCCTGACAGATGATAAACTGGTTCATACCTGTGGACATTAGGGCGAATACAGTTCCGGTCAGATATATCGTAAAATATGCGTTTGCGTAGGGCAGTGTGATATCGCTGGCACCGAAATACCGCAGCATCGGAATGCGGATCGGGTAGATGCAGGCCACCATGAGGATGGAACATACTGCCAGCATGAGGAAACAGTTGGCGAGGATCCGCTCGGCGGCCTTTTTATCGCCCTGTCCCATCTTCATGCTCATAAGCGGGGCACCGCCGATTCCCACGAGAAACGCGACGGAGCCGACCATAGTGACTACCGGACCGCAGACACCGGCCCCCGCCAGTGCCATGTCGCCGGAGCCGGGGATATTTCCGATATACATGCGGTCTACGATACTGTAAAGGACGCTGACAAACTGTGCCAGCATACTGGGAATTGCGATCCGGACGACGAGTTTTTTTATGTCGTCACGGCCGAGATCATTTTCAGCAGCCATAATAAAACTCTCCTGTATAAAATCCGCAGTACAGAAAAACTGTACTGCGGAATATTTGTGTACTTGCGTGAAGATGTAGATTGTCGCAAGTGACCGCGCGAATGTGCCAAGGCACATTCTTATTTTGTATTAAGCATTGTGGATAGGGGATCCAGATTTTGGCGTGTCTATAGCCTTGCCGGTCTGTTCCAGCATATCCAGACGATGGTTGATCTTTTTCTGGTTTTCGATGATCAGATCCATTTTTTTGTGCAGGTCATCGATAATGAGTTCACTCTTTAAATTGACCTTAAAGTCGTTTTCCGCGCGTTGTCTGTCCTTTGCCTCCTGTCGGTTCTGGCTCATCATGATAAGGGGAGCCTGAATGGCAGCAATGCAGGAAAGTACCAGATTTAAAAGGATAAACGGGTAGGCATCAAAGGCCTTCGTTCCAAGGATAACGTTGACAGCCATCCATCCGACCATGACAGCGATAAAGCTGAAGATAAATGCCCAGCTTCCGGCAAATTTCGCTACTGCGTCGGATGCTCTCTGGCCGAAGGACAGCTTTTCTGTCTCATTGGAATTTTCTGTGATGTTTGTCATGATCAGCTGATGGATCAGCTCTTCATCTGTAAATTCCTGATCAGTCCTGTTCAGGAGTTCCCGGATGATTTTTTTTCGTTCGTTTCCGCTTTTCATTTTCATAGTGAATCTCCTTATGTCCGGCATATAAAACGCGTGCAGCGCATCGGTGATGCATGCGGACACTGCTCTGTACTGATAACTGGTAACTGCTAAATTCTCCCAGTTGGCGGTGGGAGGACAAGTACATAGAGTATAGCACGTTTTCCTGGGCGGGTAAATGGCACACAGGAAGATTATAGGCAAAAAAGAAAAGGGGAAAAATGTAAACCAAATAATAAAAGCGGGTTGACAAATGCACGGAATCTGCGTATGATAGGAAAAGAATCGATCAGAACAATTCCATTTTGTGATATGCGTACCGGAATGTAGAATTTAAGAACGATAGAATTTAAGATCCGGCGGCAGAAATGATGGATGTTGGGAGGAAAACAAAGATGGAAAAGACAACAGCAAAACACATGTCCACCGCGCAGATGACGGTGACAGCACTTATGACAGCGATTACCTGTATCCTGGCACCGATGGCACTTCCGATTCCGATCAGCCCGGTACCGATCAGCCTGACAAACCTTGTCATCTTCTTTATGGCGTATATTCTCGGAATGAAGCTTTCCGTAGCGAGCTATGTATTATACCTGCTCTTAGGAACAGTAGGACTTCCGGTATTCTCCGGATTTAGTGGCGGTGTCGGTAAGCTTCTCGGACCGACCGGCGGCTACCTGATCGGATTTATCTTTCTGGCAGCGATCGCAGGCTTCTTCGTTGAGAAGTTTCCGGCAAAGATCTACATGCATGTAGTCGGAATGATCATCGGAATGGCGATCTGCTATATCTTCGGAACCGCATGGCTTGCGGGACAGCTCGGAATGAGCTTCGTGGCAGCTCTCGGCATCGGCGTTATCCCGTATCTTCCGGGCGACACAGCGAAGATCATCATTGCGATCATCGCGGGTCCGCAGATCCGCAAGGCGGTTTCCAGATTTATGTAGGCTGGAAAATATTAATCAGGTATTTCATAAAAACTATACGATACATCCTCTAAAAAATCTGTGGTCAGATAACTCGAGAGAGAAATTGACCGCAGATTTTTCTTTTTCAAAAGGCAGGGCCTTTTGTGGAGACGTGTATACAAAGAATGCGCCCGGCAAAAAGCCCTGCCAATTTAATATCTTATCCAGTCAAAATTAGAATCCATACGCCAGTGCGCCGCCATCAACCGCGAAATCCTGTCCTGTGATATATGTAGCACCGTCGCTAATTAAGAACTTCGCCATAGCACCCAGATCTCTTGTGTCACCGAAAGCGTGAACAGGCATTCTCGCGAGGATCGCTGCCTTTCTTTCCGGTGTCATGACCTGCTTATTCATCTCGCTCGGGAACCAGCCCGGGGCGATGCTGTTGACACAGATGTTGTCATTTGCCCATTCAACGGCAAGACCGCGGGTCAGGCCGCATACGGCAGATTTGCTGACGCAGTAGGGAACGACCTCAGAGAAGCCGAGATGTGCCGCCATGCTGCTGATGTTGATGATACGTCCTTTGTGTTTACTCTCTTTTAAATATGGGTAGCAGATCTGGCTCAGAGCGAACAGACTTGTCACATCCACATCAAGAATGTGCTTAAAATCATCCATCGGAAATACCTCGGCCCGGGCTTTTTTTGTAATACCGGCGTTATTTACAATAAAATCGAGGCCGGACTTTCCGGCAATCTCATCCACAATTCGTTTCATCCCGTCATAATCGGTGACGTCACCTTTGAGGTGTGTGACACCCGGGGCGGACGGCGCAATGCCGTCTTTGACTTTTCCGGTACGGCTGATAACATATACAGCAGCACCATTTTCAGCCAGTACATTTGCAATCGCGTACCCGATTCCACTGCTTCCGCCGGTAACGATGCCGACGCGTTCTTCTAATTCTTTCATGATGATGTACCTCCTGAAAAATCAGTAACTATAAACTCTGACAGCGATAGCTGTGGCAGTTTGCGTTGATCAGATCCCAGTCAAGCTCGGCACCGACGCCTGGTTTATCCGGGACATAGATATAGCCGTCCCTGATCGGCAGATCTCCCTTCATCGGAAGTCTGTAATTGTCCTCAGGAACAAAGTATTCAAAATATTTGCAGTTTCTGATACTGCAGCTTACATGGACATTGGCAAGATCCATGTAGTTCATAGTCGTTGTATGGATCTCACAGTTTAACCCGAAACTGTCGGCCATATGGGCGATCTTTAATGTACCGGTGACACCATCCTTCCAGCTCACATCCGCGCGTACGATATCGGCGGCATGCTGAGCAACACTTTGAGCAACACCCCAGTGGCAGCCGCGGGTTGTCTCTGTGGCCGCGATCGGAATATCGACAGTTTTGCAGAGTTCCGTGTATTTGTAGAGTTCGAAATCGCGGAATGGCTCTTCGAACCATTCGTAACCAAGACGCTCTAACTGTCTTGCGACGCGTACCGCATCATCTAAGGTATATTCGCCTACCGGATCACTCATCAAAGTGTAACCCGGCCCTACAGCCTCCCGTACAGCCTCGTGAACCTTCATATCAAATTCGACAGGTCCGCCCGGATGAGCCTTGTATCCTAAAATTCCTTTGTTCTTGTAGTAGAGAGCTTCGTCCACATATTCCTGTACAGTAGCATGGAAATTTCCGCTGGCATACACTGGAAGTTTGGTACGGTAAGCGCCGATGTACTTGTAAAGCGGAAGACCGGCAGCCTTCGCGCACATGTCCCAGAGCGCTACATCCACCGGTCCCGGAAGAAATACCGGGAAGAACGCTTCATGGCGATCCACATTCCATAATTCATAGAAGAGTGTTTCCCGGTCATGGGGATCGCGCCCGAGCAGGATCGGGGCGATGCTGTCATGAAGATAGCTTTCGGTGACACCGCCGCTGCGGGCAGCCATACAGGTTGCAATCCCCTCTGTGCCGTCATCGGCAGTCAGCTTAATTGCGAAAACATCCCAGCCCATTTTTGCTCCGCCCTGACGTTTTTCATCGAACAGACACTTGTCACGAGTTACCCACCATGTCTCAAATTTCGTAATAATCATAGCCATTCTCCTGAGGTAAAAGGTTGATAGAATCATAGATATATCACAATACATAAAAATATGATTGAATTATATCACAAGTTGCACTATAATACAAATAATATATTAAAAATAAAGGAGAAAATGCACAATGAGTATGTGGACCGATGACAAAGAGCTTTTTGGGCTCATGAAAGAGAAACTGTACACTCCGGTAGTAGGCGATATTCTGGATACAATGGGTTATAATCATCAGTTCCTGCCGCCGGAGATCATGCCGTTAAAGGATGACATGAAATTAGCCGGAAGAGCGTGTACAATCCTGGAACATAATGTATATGAAGCGCAGAAAAAACCGTTCGGACTTCTGACAGAGGCTCTGGATCAGCTGAAGGAGGATGAGATCTATATTGCTACCGGCGCGGGAAACAGCGCGCTTTGGGGAGAACTTCTCACTGCGACAGC
The DNA here is from genome assembly GCF_003435535.1 of Desulfotomaculum sp. OF05-3. Taxonomy (NCBI): domain Bacteria; kingdom Bacillati; phylum Bacillota; class Clostridia; order Eubacteriales; family Desulfotomaculaceae; genus Desulfotomaculum; species Desulfotomaculum sp. OF05-3. The sequence continues at coordinate 26,461 of NZ_QWGO01000010.1, forward strand.
GAGAACGAGGGGGGCTGTGGGAGCAGTTCTTGACGGTTACACGAGAGATACGCCGCAGGTACTTGCGCAGAACTTTCCGGTTTTTGCGAGAGGACGCTGGGCGCAGGATTCTTCGATCCGGACAAATGTGGTGGACTTCCGCTGCGCGATTGAAATCGGTCAGGTGACGATCCATGACGGCGATATTGTATTCGGTGATATGGATGGTGTATTGATCATTCCAAAGGAAATAGCGACAGAGTGCATTGAAAAAGCGCTGGAAAAGGCGGCCGGAGAAAAGAAAGTCCGCGCTGCCATCGAGGGCGGAATGAGCGCAACGGACGCGTTTAAGAAGTTCGAAATTTTATAGAAACAACATTATACATGGATGAAAAAGGCTGTTGTGATCACTAACCCCGGACAGAGGCGGATCACAGCAGTCTTTCCATATATGTGCCAGATCTGTTTTATTTGACATATATACAACGGTCAATCTTCGTTTTTAATCATTTTTAGAGATTTGATTAAAGAGTGATTGATATGCAGAATAATGGCATCCTGTACGTCTTCTCCGTTTTCCCTCAAGAGCGCATCAATGATTGCGCGGTGCTGTTCAAGGTTCCCGACGCGATTTCGGTCATCTTTAAGTGCAGCGTACATGGCAAGACGCATCTGCTGGACCATAACAGAATGGTACATATTGATCAGAATGCTGTTTTCTGTAATGTCAATCAGATACGAATGGAAGGAGGTATCAATCTTAAATTCATCGAAATCAGGACCATTCTCCGCCTTTTCAAACTGCTTCTGGAATTCCAGCAATTTGTTTTTGGAATACATTGTAAGATATTTCCGGCAGACTGTCGGCTCGATCAGTTTGCGTGTTTGATAAAGATCATCGATATTTTTCTCTGTAAAAGGCGTGATCCGCATACCTTTTCGAGGAAAGATATCGATTAAATTTTCAGCCTGCAGCATGAGTAGTGCTTCACGAAGCGGAGTCCTTCCGAAAGAGGTCTCCTCCAACAACTGCTTTTCATTTAATTCCTGACCGGGCAGATATTCGCAGGAAACGATCTTTTGATAGAGATATTCATATGCTTGATTTGTCAATGCTTCTGCCATTATGATCCTCCCATTTGGTAAATGTGCTGTAATAAGCATATATAAGTTTGTGACAAATTGCAATATAAAATTCAAAAAAAAGCATTGAAATATATCAACTATTGATGTAATATACAGTTAGATATATCACATAGCAAAAAAACATGTCAGTAAAATAACAGGAGGAAGCAAAAAATGAACGAAAACGAAACACACATTAAAGATATACGTATTTATCAGGCTGTCAGCAAGCTGAGTCATCCGATCGCAGATTCCACACATGATATCAGCAAGATTGCTTTCTACGTTCTCGAGGTCGAGACGAAAGGCGGAGTGATCGGTCAGGGCTATCTTTTAAGCTTCCACTACAGTCCGAACGCAATCGAGGGCGCTTTAAAAGATATGAAGAAATTCGTTCTTGAGAGAGATTATCATGTATATGAGACCGCACAGGCCCAGAAAGACTATGAGATCGAGAGTGAATACTTCGGAATCGTAGGACTTCAGAGATGGGCACTCGCCACATTAAACGTAGCAATGTGGGACGCATGGGCAAGAACTATGGGACAGCCGATCTACCGCATGTTTGGCTGCCATAGAAAACCGATCCCGGTATACGGAAGCGGCGGATGGATCAGCTATAGCGACGAAGAGCTTGTTGACGAGGTAGTAAACTACCAGAAACGCGGATTTACAGCAGTTAAGATCAAAGTAGGAAGCCCGGATATGGAGCGCGATATCCGCAGATTAAACCTCGTGAGAGAGGCGACCGGCCCGAATATGAAGATCATGATGGACGCAAATCAGGGTATGGATGTTCCGTCCGCGATCAAGCTGATCAGCAATGTGGAACATCTCGGAATCTTCTGGTTTGAGGAACCGGTGGTAAATACAGATTTTGAAGGATACGCGACGATCCATGCAAAGACAAAGATCAGTCTTGCGATGGGAGAGAGAGAGTATTCCACAGTTGCTCTCCGTGAGCTGATCGGAAGACGTGCCCTTGACTTATGGCAGCCGGATCTGATCCGCCTTGGCGGTGTAGAGGCATGGAGAGACAGCGCAGCACTTGCAAACGCTTACAACATCCCGGTACTTCCGCACTATTACAAAGACTACGATGTTCCGCTCCTCTGCACAGTTGCGAACCCATACGGCGCAGAGAGCTTCGACTGGATCGATGCGATCATCGATAATCCGATGGTGATCGACAACGGTTTCGCTCGCCCACGTGAGGGTGAAGGCTGGGGCTTCCGCTTCTTACATGAGTTTATGACAGAAGTTAAATAATCAGAGGTGATCTTAAAATGAGAGCAATCGTCATTCCGGAACCCTGGAAAGCTGTCACAGCAGAAAGAGAGGTTCCGGTCCCGAAACAGGGAGAGGTACTGTTAAAAATGGTTTGCGGCGGTATCTGCGGAAGTGATCTCGCTTCCTATCGCGGACAATCCGCATACGTCAGCTATCCGAGAACCATCGGACATGAATTCGCAGCGGAAGTCGTAGAGGTTGGCGAGAATCCATATGGAATCAAAAAAGGAATGCTGGTAACCGGAAACCCGTACTTCAACTGCGGAACCTGCTATTCCTGCAGGCGCGGATATGTAAATGCCTGTATCCACAACGAGACCATGGGCGTACAGAGAGAAGGGGCGTTCAGCGACTACTTTACAATGCCGGTGGAGCGATTGTTTGATGGAACAGGAATTGATTCGAAGGAACTGGCTCTCGTAGAACCGTTTTGTATCAGCTATCACGGTGTTTCCAGAGCACAGTTAAAACCTGATGATAAGGTACTGATCTTTGGTGCAGGAGCAATCGGAATCCTCGCAGGTGTAGCGGCAAAGAGCTACGGGGCGAAAGCTTACATCACGGATATCGCTGAGGAAAAGGTAAAGAAAGCAGTTGAGGATTTTGGCCTTGATGGTGGATTTGTCAATGACAGTCCGGAAAAACTGGAAGAATTTATTAAGACGATCACAAACGGGGACGGTTTTGACGCGACCGTAGAGGCAGTCGGTGCTTCGTCCACCTTTCTGGCCTGCGTAAAGGCAGTTGCAAGCCACGGTAAGATGGTTGTGATCGGTGTCGCAAAACATAATGCAGATTTCAATTTCCTGGAAGTTCAGAGAAAAGAGTTAAATATATACGGATCCAGGGGCGCAACCTCCGATGATTTCCGGTCAGTTTTAAAGCTTGTCCGTGAAGGATTTGTGGATCTCACAAAACTTATTTCCAGAACATATTCCGTAGATCATGCCGGGGAAGCATTTGAAGATCTGGATAGGAACTATGGGGAGATCGTAAAAGCTGAATTTCAGTTTTGATCCAAGAAACAAAAAATGTATTTATAAATGGGAGGAATATACTTATGAAGAAAAAAGCAATGGCGGCCGTATCCGCAGCAGTATGCGCATCTATGTTACTCAGCGCTTGTGATAGCAGCGCATCCACAAGTACAACAGCAGCATCGGCAGAGACAACCGCAGCTGAAGCAAAAGCAGAAGGAACAACCGCAGCATCAGAGTCGGCAGCACCTGGTGATGTTGTAACGATCAATATCGGCTTTGAAAATACAACAGAAGAGCCGATCGGACAGGCCGTTGAGAAATGGGCTGAACTCTTAAAAGAAGAAAGTAACGGAACCATGGAACTCAAGGTATTCGCCAACAGTGCACTCGGCAATAAGAGTAAACTGATCGACCAGATGGTTATGGGCGAGAATGTTATCACGATTGCAGATGGCGCGTACTATGCAGATTACGGTGTACCGGATCTTGGAATTCTCTATGGACCATTCTTCTTTGACGATTGGGATGAGGTTTGGAAACTGATTGACAGTGATTGGTATAAAGAGCAGTGCGGAAAACTCGCGAATAAGGGACTTACTGTTCTCGGATCCAACTGGGTATACGGCGAGCGTGAACTTATGACAAAAGATAAAGTCGTTGTACCAGCAGATATCAAAGGTAAAAAGATCCGTCTTGCGAACAGCCAGATATATGTAGAGGGATTTAATGCGCTTGGAGCAACTGCAGTGCCGATGGCGCTTGGCGATGTATATACATCCTTACAGAATGGTACTCTTGATGGCGTTGAGAACCCACTTTCCACATTATACGGACAGAGTTTCCAGGAAGTTACGAAAAACATCCTTATGACAGGACATATCTTAAACTTTACGACCTGGTGTATCGGAACAGATTACCTCAACACCTTAACACAGGAGCAGCAGGACCTGTTATTCAAGACATGTGAGGAGGCTGGTCTCTATAACAACGATCTTCAGGCAGCAGCCAACGATGATTACAAAAAGAAACTGGAAGATGCTGGTGTAACATTCACAGAGCTTACCGACGATGAGAGGGCTCAGTGGAAGGAAGCAAGCCTTTCCTTCTATGAAAAAGGTTCTCAGTTCGGATGGAGCGATGGTCTGTATGATACCGTAAAAGCTGCAATCCAGTAAGAAAAAGTCTGTCAGGGGGGGGCTGCCACTTGCGGTAGCTCCCATAGATAAGGATGGTGATAAACGATGAAAAAAATTCTGGATATTCTGGACAGAATTGAAGTCGCTGTGGCATCTCTGGTACTGGCGGTTTTGATCGGCGTGACATTTGTCGGTGTGCCGATGCGTTATATCTTCAGCCAGCCATTTACCTGGGAGGAAGAGTTTCAGCTTGCATGCATGGTATGGATCACATTCCTGGCAGCGCCAGCTGCGTTCCGCACAAAGAGCCATGTGGCGATTGAGATTTTAGTAGATGCACTTCCGAAAAATATTCGCAAGATTATAGAACTTCTGATTCCAGTAATCGTATATGCAGTACTTGTTTATTTCTTATTTAGAAGCAAAGATTATATCAATGTAATGCTGCGTACAAACCGCAAGACTCCGATCCTTATGATCCCATATGCATGGATCTATGCGATTGCCCCAGCCTCCATTGTGCTGATGCTGATCAGCTATACGGAAGAAAAATATTACGAGTTAAAAGAACTTTTCAAAGGAAAGGAGGAAAAGTAATGAATTCATCTGTTGGAATTATGTCATTGATCCTCCTAGTGCTGCTGTTTTTGAAAATTCCGGTATTCGTGGCTGTATTAGGAGCTTCAGTCGTTTATTTTATTATGACTCCGGGAATCAATCCGGCGGTATTTGCCCAGCAGGCAATCACCGGATCTGAGAGCGTGACACTTCTCGCAATTCCGTTCTTCGTATGTGCTGGTGTTCTGATGAACTACACGGGCGTTACAAAACGGATCATGGACTTCTGCTCCGTACTGACCGGAAGAATGTACGGCGGACTTTCCCAGGTAAATATCTTATTAAGTACGTTGATGGGAGGACTTTCCGGTTCCGCACTTGCGGATGCGGCGATGGAGGCAAAGATGCTCGTTCCGGAGATGGAAGCAAAAGGAATCGGACGTGCATTCTCCACAGTAGTTACCGCAGCCTCCAGTATGATCACTCCGCTGATCCCACCGGGAATCGGACTGATCCTTTATGGATGTATTGCGAACGTGTCCATCGGTAAATTGTTTATCGCAGGTTTCGGACCGGGAATTCTTCTCTGCGCGACCATGATGTTCATGGTATCAAAAATCTCCAAGAAGCGCGGATATCTTCCGCTTCGCAAGGAGAAAATGACAGGATCCATGTTCTGGACATCCTTTAAACCGGCAATTCTCCCGTTATGCCTTCCGATCATCATCATCGGCGGCGTTCGTCTCGGCATCTTCACAGCCACAGAGGCCGGTGCTGTTGCGATCGTATATGCTGCTGTCCTCGGATTCGGCTACAGAGAGTTGGGACCGAATGAAATTCGTCAGGGCTTAAAAGAGACTCTTATGACAACGTCATCCATCATGCTGATCGTTGCTGCGGCATCCACATTCTCCTGGATCCTCACAAAAGAGATGATCCCGCAGATGTTTACCCAGTGGATGATCTCTGTGATCCATAATAAATGGATTTTCCTTGTTGCTGTTGATATCTTCCTGATCTTTGTCGGCATGTTCGTAGAAGGGAATGCCAGCATGATTGTTCTCGTGCCGTTATTTGCGCCGGCTGCGACAGCATACGGAATCGATCCGATTCACTTCGCAATGGTATTTATTTTCGCAAACGCCATCGGTGCTTTCACACCGCCGATGGGAACATTAATGTTTGTAACCTGCGGTGTTACAAAGTGTTCCACAAAGGATTTCATCAAGGAAGCCGTTCCGTTTTATGCACTGTTATTCGGCTGCCTTCTGATCCTTACATTTATCCCGATTTGCTCAACCGGACTTGTAAATATCATCTACTAAATCCCTCTCATATACCTGATATGCAGAACGCGCCGATTCCGGTTACGGAGTTGGCGCGTTCTATTCTGAGAGACGGAATATGGTCTGAAGCTGCCGAAAAAACATAGAAAAACATAGAAAAAACAAAGAAAAATCTTGACATCTGCCTATAAAACTCGTTATGATATTTTCTGCACTATACTGACTCATTAGTTGCCTGAGTAACCCGTAAAAAAGTCTGCATTTGCAGACCTTTTTTGTGTAATGGGGACTTCTAAGGAATTTCAGGCAGACTGTCGTGAAGGGCTCTGCATCCGGCCTGCACAGGTATAGTGAAGGAGGAAACACCATGAAATCAGTTCATGAAGCATTAGATCAGATCCTGCCGGAGATCATCGCAATGAGCGAAGATATTTACTGTCATCCGGAGCTCGGATTTAAGGAGTTCAGAACAAGAAAAAAGGCGATCGAGGCACTCGACAAGGCGGGGATTCCGCATGAAGATGTCGCATACACGGGAATCCGGGCAGTCTTAGACTCCGGAAAGCCGGGGCCGAATATCGGCCTGATCACGGAATTCGACGCGGTTCCGACCTTCGGACATCCGTACGCCAGTGAGGACAGCTGCGCGGCTCATACCTGCGGCCACTACGGTCAGCTGGGCGTTATGATGAGCTTATTTTTAGCCATCAGGGAATCCGGTATGTTAAAGGATCTCTGCGGAAAGGTCACACTTCTCGTGACGCCGGCGGAGGAGTTCTGCGATATGGATTACCGGAAGGGGCTTATTAAGGAAGGAAAGATCTCCCACCCGTCAGGCAAGCAGGAGATGATCGCCACAGGCATTTTTGATGATGTGGACATCATGTTATCCTGCCACGCTATGGGGATCGATATGACAAAGTATCATGCGGAGATCGGCTCCAGCTTAAACGGCTTTATCATGAAGCGTGCGATCTTCACCGGTAAAGCGTCCCACGCAGGCGCAAACCCGGAAGGCGGTGTGAATGCGCTCAACGCGGTAAACCTTGCCATGACAGGGATCAACTTTCTGAGAGAGACTTTCCGAGCAGATGACGCGATCCGCGTCCATTTCTATGTGCCGGAAGGTGGTCAGTCCGTCAATACGGTTCCGGGAAGAACACAGCTTGAGATGTATGTCCGGGCGAAGACAGTTCCGGCGATCTTTGAGACAAACGCGAAAGTGACCCGCGCGATCCGCGCCGGAGCACTTGCGATCAACTGTGATCTTGAGATCCAGGATACACCGGGATATTTCCCGCTCCATCAGGACGAGAACCTGACAGAGCTTGTGAAGAAACACATTTTAGATTATATCGACGAGAGCATGATCGCCCAGGGAACCCACGGCTTCGCTTCCGGAGATATGGGAGACTTATCCCTTATGTGGCCGATCGTTGAGATCGGTGTTGCCGGATTTGAGGGCAGCATTCACGGAAAAGATTTTAAGACGGCGGATCCGGAGCAGGCATACTGTGTCCCGGCTCATTATTTTGCAGATACCGTGGCAGATCTCTTATCCGACGGCGGTGCGTCCGCGTGGAAGATCAAAGAGGCGTTCAAGCCGGTGATGAACAAGAAAAATTATCTGGAAACTCTGGATAGTTTGAATAAATCAACTTTTTACGAAAAGGAGAACAACTAATTATGAAAAAGAAATTCTTATGCAGCACACTTGCAATGGCTATGACAGCTTCCATGCTGTTCGGATGCGCAAGCGAGAGCAAGACCGAGACAACTGCAGCAGCAGGCGAGACAACCGCAGCAGCTGCTGAGACAACTGCAGAGGCAGCAAAGGCTGAGACAAACGGCGAGAAGTTAAAAGTAACACTTCTTGTTACCGGTTCCTTCGGCGATAAGGCATTCAACGACTCCGCACAGGCCGGTATGGAAAAGCTTGAGGCTGAGCTTGGCGACAAGGTTGAAGTAAACATGGTCGAGATGGGCAGCGACAAGACAAAGTTCGAAGGTTCCATGTTAGACGCTTGTGAGTCCGATGCAGACCTTATCATTACAGGTCTCTGGGATATGAAGGAGATCACAGAGAAGGTCGCTCAGGAGTTCCCGGAGAAGAAGTTCATCATCTTCGATACAGATGTTGACTACACACTTGGTGATTTAAGCAACGTATACTCCATGAGCTACAAGCAGAACGAGGGCGCATTCCTTGCAGGCGTTCTTGCAGCAAGTGCGACAAAGTCCGATATGGAATACGCAAACGAGGAAAACGTCATCGGTTTTGTAGGCGCAAAGGATACAGCAGCCGTTATCAACGACTCTGCAGTAGGCTTCATTGAGGGTGCTCAGTTCGTAGATCCGGATGTGAAGGTACTTGTTTCCTACGTTGGTTCCTATGTTGACTCCGCAACAGCAAAAGAGCTTGCAATCACTCAGTACTCCAACGGCGCTGACGTTGTATTCGTAGCAGCAGGTCCGGCATCCGTAGGTGTTATCGAGGCAGCAGCAGAAAGCAAGAAGTACTGCATCGGCGTTGACTCCGACCAGGCGCTTGCTTACGAGGGCAAGGATGAGGCAAACTTCATCATCTCTTCCGCGATCAAGGGCGTTGGCGACAGCATCTACAATGCAGTAGAGAAGGCAGTTGACGGAACACTTCCGTACGGTGAGTACCAGATCCTTGGAATCGAGGACGGCGTTGTAGGTCTTGCTGACAACGATATTTACCAGTCTGTTGTTTCCGATGATGCGAAGAAGGCTGTCGAGGATGCAAAAGAGAAGCTGCTCGCAGGCGAGGTTACCGTTGATTCCGCTTATGGTATGGATGAGGCAACTCTGAAGGGAATCATCAACGGAGCTCAGTAAACGCCCATAGCTTCTTGTTTTCATGCTAATGAAAACAAGAAGAGGCATGTCGGGGCAGCGAGTCTTTATCTCCTGTATTCATGCGGAGAGATATAGGGTACGTTGGAATCGTCTGGTCCTCCGGAAACTCTGGGGAACGGGCCGTCCATCGCCCCGTATCTACCCGCGAATCGCAGGAGATTTTTACATTTACGCGGGCGCAGTCCAATGTCCGCATTTGCAATATATTTGCGACTCAGGAATTTACGAACAGGAACCACTTTCACAGGCAGACAAAGATGCCTTACTTGGAGGAAACAATGGAGCAGGAGATCATTTTAGAGGCCCGGAACATCACAAAAGTTTATCCGGGCGGCGTTGTGGCAAACCATAATGTCAATCTGCAGATCAAAAAGGGTGAGATCCATGCCCTCGTCGGCGAAAACGGCGCGGGAAAATCTACCTTAATGAAGATGCTGTTTGGCATGCTGGCACCGACGGAGGGCCAGATCTTCGTGGATGGAAAAGAGGTACATTTCTCATCATCCAGCGACGCGATCGCGGCCGGACTCGGCATGGTACACCAGCATTTCATGCAGGTTCCGTCCATGACCGTTGCGGAGAACCTGATTCTCGGCGCAGAGACAGGAACTGCATTTAAGGTAGACCGGAAAGAGGCGGTGCGGATCACTACGGAGCTTTCCGACAAATACAATCTGAAGGTAGAGGCGAAGGAAAAGGTCGAGGACATTTCTCTTGCCATGCGTCAGAAACTTGAGATCTTAAAGGCACTCTACCGGGGTGCCCATATTCTGATCCTGGACGAGCCGACAGCCGTGCTGACACCACAGGAAACAGAAGAATTATTTGAACAGTTAAAACTTTTAAGAGAAAACGGCCACACGATCATCTTTATCTCCCACAAATTAAACGAAGTCAAGGCACTCTGCAACCGTATGACGATCCTCCGGGACGGAAAGACCATGGGAACCTACGAGATCTCGGATCTCGACGAGCATGAGATCTCTCGCCTGATGGTAGGCCGTGATGTCAGCCTGGACATTGAAAAGGAAGAGATGGAGCCGGGAAAGACCGTATTCTCTGTGAAAGATATGGTCTATGTGGACCAGTTCGGAAAGACGAGACTGGATCATGTCTCCTTCTCTATCAGAGAAGGTCAGATATTAGGAATCGCAGGAATCGACGGAAACGGACAGTCGGAGCTTGTCGAGGCCATCGTCGGGACCTTAAAACAGCAGCAGGGAACGATTACAATGAATGGAAAGGACATCTCCAACGCCCCGGTGCTCGCACGCCAGGAAGCGGGAATCTCCCACGTTTCCGAGGACCGTATGAAATTCGGCACGGCTCCGAAGCTTTCCCTGGAGGACAACGCGATCTCCAAGGTCTACTATACCGACAAATTAAAGACCCACGGACTCCTGGACAGCAAAAAGATCAGCGAGTTTACGAACCGGATCTTAAAAGAGTTCCTTGTAAAATTCGATAACTCCAAGCAGTCCATCGCGGAGCTCTCCGGCGGTAATGTCCAGAAAGTCGTTGTGGGACGTGAGTTCGATTATGAACCGGATCTTCTGATTATGAACCAGCCGACCAGAGGTATCGATGTCGGAGCCATCGAGTTTATCCGTAAGAAGATCGTGGACATGAGAAGCAGAAAGAAAGCGATCTTGCTTGTATCCGCGGACTTAAGCGAGATTCTTTCCTTAAGTGATACGATCCTTGTCATGCATGAGGGCCGCATCGTCGGTCATATCTCCGATGTGAAAAATACGTCAGAGAATGAGCTCGGTCTTTATATGCTGGGTGTAAAAGAAGATTCCAAGGAGCAGATCGGAGGTGCTTACTGTGAATAAAAAATTTACGATCGTAAGACTTCTCTGTGCGTTTGCCATTGCCATCGCTTTGTCGGTAGCGGTGATCTTCGCAGTCAGTGAGGAGCCGGTGACCGCGATCTATAACCTGTTTTTAGGACCGCTGCAGTCCAAACGTCACTTTTTTGAAGTGTTTGCCAGCAGCGTACCGTTGATCTTTACGGGACTTGCCCTGGGACTTGTATTCAAGTCCGGCAACTTCTCCATGATTGCGGACGCATGTCTCTACACGGGCGCTGTTGTGACAGCGGCTCTCGCCATCAAGACATCCCTGCCGTTCGCAGTACACCCGATCGTGATCATGATCGCGGCTGCGGCTGTGGGTGGGCTGATCGGAAGTATCCCGGCGCTCTTAAAGGTGTATTTCCACACGAATGAGCTGGTAACTTCCTTAATGTTCAACTACGTGTTCTTTTACCTTGGGATCTACAACGTGACAAAGTTCCTTGCTGACCGTGAGGCGGGAACCTTTGCGTCGAAGAAATATCAGGCAACAGCATCTCTCGGAAAGCTGATCTCCGGAACGAACTTCCATGTGGGATATCTCATCGCCATTGCAGCGGTGATCCTGTTATATATTCTTGTATACAAGACGAAGTTTGGTTATGAGGTCCGCATCTCAGGAAGCAATCCGGAGTTCGCAAAGTATTCCGGAATCCGTACCAGCCGTGTCATCATCATGACCCAGGTCATTGCGGGTGCCGTTGCGGGTCTTGGCGGCGCAGTCGAGCAGATGGGAATGTACCAGCGTTTCAACTGGCAGGATTCCCCGTCCTATGCGTGGGATGGTGTTATCATCGCGATCCTGTCCGGCAATAATCCGAAGATGGTACCGTTCGCGGCATTTTTCCTTGCGTATATCCGTGTCGGCGCAGACTTAATGTCGAGACGTTCCGACGTCCAGAACGAGCTGGTTTCCATTATCCAGGCAGTTCTGATCCTGTTTGTGACGGCCGAGCGGTTCATGGCAGGCTGGAAACAGCGCGAGGAAGCGAAAAAAGCACTGAAAGGGGAGGCGTAACAGATGGGAATCTTACAGGAAATTTTAAAAACATTGAGTCTCCCGGAGTTCTATTTCGCAATGTTTCGAAGCGCGACACCGGTGCTTTTAACGACACTGGGGGCTATGATCTCCTCGAGGTCCGGAACCAGCAACATCGCCCTTGAGGGAACGATGCTGATCTCCGCCTTTGTTGGCGTTGTCGTCAGTGCATTTTCCCAGAGCGCATGGGTTGGATTTTTGGGCGCGGTGCTTGCAGGCTTTATCGTCAGCAACATCCTCGCCTACTTTATCCTGAAATTAAACTCCAACGCGGTCATCTCAGGTATCGCGTTAAACACCTTCGCCTCCGGCGGAACGATCTTTGTCCTGTACCTGATCACAGGCGAAAAGGGTGCGTCCACATCCCTGCCGTCCTTAAAGCTCCCGAGTGTGACGATCCCGGTAGTCAAGGATATTCCGGTGATCGGTGCGGTGCTCTCCGGACATCATGTCCTGACCTACGCGGCGCTGATCCTGGTGGCAGTTGTGTGGTACATGTTTAAGTATACAAGACTCGGCATGCATATCCGTGCCGTCGGTGAGTCCCCGGATGCGGCGGAATCCGTCGGAATTCCGGTAAAAAAGATCAAGTACATCGCCCTCTGCTTAAGCGGAATGATGACAGGCATGGCAGGCGCGTTCCTGTCCATGGGATATGTGGGACTCTTCTCCTCCGGTATGACAGCGGGGCGTGGTTACATCGCTCTGGCAACTCAGGCCATCGCGGCGGGAAATGCCGTGATCGGCATGCTGGCATCTCTGTTATTCGGATTCTGCCAGAGTCTTGCGAACTATCTCCAGAACTCTTCGATCCCGCTGCAGTTTATCCAGATGATGCCGTATCTGATCATTATTATTGCGTATACGGTTTACTGCGCGATGGTGGAGCACAATAAGAAGAAAAAACAGATGAAGGCGGCGGCCGGGAAATAAATTTGCTATTACTCACCACCTAAAGAGGTGGGAGTCTTCTCGACTGAGATAAAAAACGGCAGCAGAGTGCGGTCGGAAAGAATTGATGCAAGCAGCTCCTGACATAGGGGCTGCTTTGTAGTAAATTAGAAGATCTGTGCAGTGATTGTGCTGACTGTACGAAAACACAACATAGAAGACACAATATAGAAGACACAATATAGAAGACACAATATAGAAGACACTGAATAGTTTAGAAGGGAGAATATTGTCAGATATGAGCCATATCGTAGAACTTCACTTACATCTGGACGGATCGCTTCGCCCGGAGACCGTCTGGGAGCTTGCAAAAGAGCAGGGCGTGGAGCTTCCGGCAAAGAGTGCGGAGGAAGTAAAATATATGATGGAAGTACCGGAGGACTGTAAGACTCTGGAAGAATACTTAGAGCGCTTCGATCTTCCGTTACTCGTCTTACAGAAGGCGGATGCCATCGAGCGTGTGACCTTTGAACTGGTGGAGGATCTTGCGAAGGAGGGCGTGGAGTATGCGGAGCTTCGATTTGCGCCGCAGTTTTCCATCAAAGACGGACTGACTCAGGATGAGGTTGTCGAGGCAGCCATCCGCGGAGCAGAACGCGGCATGAAGATGTATCCACAGATTCGTGTGGGTCTGATTCTCTGCTGTATGCGTGGAGCGGACAATGAGGAGCTGAACATGCAGACAGTAGAAACTGCGAAGAAATATCTTGGGGATGTGGTCTGCGCGGTGGACATCGCAGGCGCGGAAGGCCTGTTCCCGACTGAGAATTTCGCCCCGGTATTCGCGAAGGCCCGTGAGTACGGTGTTCCGATGACGCTCCATGCCGGGGAGGCGGCTGGTCCGGACAGTATGAAGACGGCGCTGTCCTTCGGAACAAAGAGGATCGGACATGGCGTTGCGGCCATCAATGATCCGGAGCTGATAAAGAGACTCATCGACGAGAATGTGACTCTTGAGGTCTGCGTTACCAGCAATTACCACACAAAGGTAGTTCCGGCGATCAGGATGCACCCGATCCACAAGCTTCTTGAGGCAGGTGTCCATGTGACCGTAAATTCCGACAACCGCACCTGTTCGAGAACCACACTTCAGAAAGAGAAGGAAGTGCTGAAGGAGGAACTTGGTTTCACCGACGAGGAGATCGAGAAGATGCAGGAATATGCGTGGGAAGCACGTTTTTTAAAATAACAGGATATCGGAGCGAAAAGCATATAACAATCCGGCATCAAAGAATCATAAGAAGGAAACGTGTGAATGTAAGGGGGCAGAGTATTGCCTCCTTTTTCCATGCCGCGGAATGACAAAAACCTGATTTTCCGCTGGATGGAACATGTTTCCGTGAAATTATACGAAAAAAAATAGGGGAATTGTAGCATATGCCAAAACTCCGGCTCGATGTAGCAAAAGCTTTGCATTGAAGATTGGATAATGCTAAAATGAAATTGTAATATTTCGATAAACGGAACAGTATTCCGCTACGCGGAATAGCATAGAAACGATAACTCATTGACATAAGCCAGCCACGGATCCTGTGGCTGCGCACATTACAGAAATTGGAGGAGACTATGCAATTGATCGACCGGGCATTGAATGCCCTGGAAATACTGAGCCAAAATATGAATGGAATGTCGGTGACGGATCTGGCGGAGCAGCTTGGGATCCCGGCAAGCTCCACTCACAGGATCCTTTCAAGCTTAAAGGGAAATCATTTTGTCGTTCAGGACGAACATACGAAAAAATATCGTCTTGGATATAAGATCTGCGCAATCGCTACCGGGGTCGTAAAGGGAAGTGCGCTGACGCAGGCGGCACAGATGCCTATGCGGAGACTGGCGGAAAAGATCGACCGGAATGTGGTCCTCTGCATCATGGAGCATGGAGCAGTGATGAATGTGGCATGCAGCGAACGCGGCGATTCCAATATGTATATGGTTAAGATCGGACATGAGATCCCGTTCTATTCCACGTCGGCTGGCCGTGTTTTTATGGCTTACATGAACTGGAGCGAGGCATTGGATATTCTTGATCGTGAGAAACGCACGAAAACGACGCCGAATACGAAAACGGATCTGAAGGAGCTGAATGAAGAGCTGGACCGCATTCATAATCAGGGGTATGCGGTCATTGACGAGGAATTACAGATGGGGATCATCGGCGCAGCGTGCCCGGTATTTGACAGAAACGGAGAGCTGGCGGCTGCGATCGCGTTTACGTCCATGAAGGATGGGGATACGGAAAAAATGTTCCAGAGGATCTGTCAGCTTAAGGAATGTGCGAAAGAAATTTCCGAGGCAATCCGATAGAAAAAAGGAGATTTGTTATGAGCGAGTATAGTGTAGAGTTAAAGGGCTTAAATAAGGTGTACAGTAACCTGCTAAAAGAGGATACGATCGCACTGAAGGATATCAACCTCCAGATCCGTCCGGGGGAGTTTATTTCCATCATCGGCCCGTCCGGCTGTGGAAAATCGACACTTTTGCGGATCATTGGAAACCTTGATAAACCGACCTCCGGTACGATCGAGTATCGCGACGGGGCAGACCAGCAGATGGGATTCGTATTTCAGGATTCCGTTCTTCTCCCGTGGAAAAATGTGAGACAGAATGCAGAATTTCCGTTAGTGATCCAGAAAAAGCAGACGAAAGAGAATGAGGAGAAGCTTGACGAGCTCCTGGAACTTGCAGGGCTTTCGGAGTTTAAGACTGCGCTTCCGAGAGAGCTTTCCGGCGGTATGAAACAGCGTGTGTCCATCGTCCGGGCGCTTTCCTATGACGCTCCGTTACTTCTGATGGATGAGCCCTTCGGAGCTTTGGATGCCCTGACCCGTGACCACTTAAATGAGGAGCTTTTAAAGATCTGGCAGAAGACGAAAAAGACGGTTATTTTCGTTACCCACAGCATCGAGGAAGCCACCTTCCTGTCGGACCGCGTTCTCGTCATGTCGGCGAGACCGGGAAGAGTCAAGGAGATGGTGGAGATCGATCTGCCGCGTCCAAGGGGAGAGGCAACGAGAAATGATCCGAAGTTCACGGAATACAATAAGTATCTGAGGGGGATCATCGGATGAAAAAGAACGGAAAACTTCAGGGACTCCTGAGAACCATCGGGGAATACGCGCTTTCCGTCGGCGTGTTTATCGCGCTCTGGTGGATCTACGTTGCGGTAAAGCATGTCCCGGCGTACATCCTGCCGTCTCCGCCGAAGGTCTGGAGCAGCCTTGTCAAAATGTTTGTAAAAGGAACTGTATACGCACATCTCTGGACGACGACTTATGAGGTCATTCTCGGATTTGTGATCGGCGCCTTTTTAGGAATTGTTCTGGGATATGTGTTTATCAAGATCGATGCCTTAAAAACGATGCTGATGCCGTACCTGATCTTCCTTCAGACGGCACCGAAGATCGCACTTGTCCCGTTATTCGTCGTATGGTTCGGAATCGGACTCGTATCAAAGGTTGTTTTGATCATATCCATGGTCCTGTTCCCGGTATTGTCGGGAATGATGCTGGGTCTGGAATCGATCCCGCCGGATGTCAGAAACCTGATGAAGATCTTAAAAGCGTCAAAATGGCAGGTGTTTTCACAGGTTGAAATGCAGTATTCATTACCGGCGCTGTTTGCAAGTCTGAAGGTCGGTATCGTTCAGGCAGTCATCGGTGCGATCGTTGCCGAATGGATGTCCGGAAAACAGGGTCTCGGATATATCCTGACTTACGCGTCATCGACCTATGACACCCCGATGCTGCTCGCGGGCATCATCGTCACGATCATTCTGGGAATCGCGACGTATCAGGTGATCAGTGTGCTGGAGGATAAGTTCCTGTACTGGCACGAATCGAAAAATTAGTGCTCAGCCCGCCGCTTCTGACAAAAATGCGGTGTGCTGAATGAGAGAAAGATTTTGGGAGGAAATGAGTGTGAATTTTACATCGGCTTCATCACCGACGATGAATGGAAAAATGCCGCATATCCAGTGTACGGCTGAGGAGATCGGAGAGATCGTACTGCTTCCGGGTGATCCGGGACGCGTTGCCATGTTTGAGGGTCTTTTAGAGGATTATAAGATCGTCAGCAACTACCGGGAATATGTGGTTGGAACCGGATATTACAACGGAATCAAAGTTACAGTGTGCTCGACTGGAATCGGTGGTCCGTCAACGGAGATCGCTGTGCTCCAGCTGATCGCTCTCGGCGCGAAAGCTCTGATCCGCATCGGCGGGACCGGCGTGCTGAAAGAAGATGTACCGTGCGGGGCGATGGTCTTGAACACGGGTGCTGTCCGGAAAGGCGGTGCTTCCTGCTTCTACGCTCCGTCTGAGTATCCGGCATTAGCCTCATTTGAAGTGCTGGATTGCTTAAAGCGCGCGTGTGAGGAGAGAAAGAACGAATATTCCATGGGAATCTGTATGTCGGTCGGTTCCTTCTATCACGGACAGGGACGTCAGATGCCGTTTGAGACAGGATATGATGAAAATGCTGTTCTGGAACAGTATGAAAAATGGAACATTCTGAACATGGAGATGGAGGCGGAGACGATCTTTACGCTGGCATCGTTAAACAATGTTCTTTCCGGAAGTATCTGTGCAGTACACTGCAACCGGATCACGGACCAGTGGCTGGTGGATTTTGAACCGGCCCAGAAGGAGATGTGCAGAACGGCTCTTGCCGCGGGAGAAAAGCTTTATAAGGAATATCTGAACAGAAAGTAACGGATTGTAAGGCCTGCGGGCCCGCCCGCTGACCGCGATCAAATAAAATATAGATAATGACCCGGCCAAAAATGGCGAGGGAAGTTATAGATGCCGGAAATGCAGTTCCGGTAAGACAAAGAATCAATGTATTTATGAAAAGGAGAAGGAGAGTACCATGAAGAAAAAAATTCTTGCAACCGTACTGACAGCGGCAATGGCAGTGTCCATGCTCGCAGGATGCAGCTCTGAGAGCGCAGGCAAAGCAAGCGAAGCAGCAGCAACGACCGCAGAGGCAACGACAGCCGCAGAGGAGACAAAGGCTGAGGAGACAACGGCGGCAGAAGCAAAGGACACAGGCGATTTAAAGACGGTTTCCATTCAGATCGATGGTTCCGCAGTTCCGTATTACGCACCGTTATACCTTGCGCAGGAGAACGGATATTTTGCGGAAGAGGGACTGAATGTTGAATTCTATTATGCAGCAGCAGCCGATATCGTAAAGAACGTTGCAGCAGGAAATGTTGAGTTCGGTTTCCCGAACGCAGATGCAGTTGTAGCGGCAAAGGCACAGGGTATCCCGGTTAAAGTTGTTCATACAACCTATCAGGAAGGCCTCGGCGCGATCATCTTCGGAAGCGATTCCGGAATCAGCACACCGGCTGACTTAAAGGGTAAAAAAGTAGCAGTTACAAGCCTTGGAAGCGCAAACTACTTCCAGCTCCAGGCAGCTATGGAGTCTGCAGGCCTTACAATCGACGATGTACAGGTTGAGATCGTTGGTACAGGCGCAATTCTGACAGCACTCACAGAGGGTCAGGTTGACGCGATCGTGTTCTCCAAACTCAGAACCATCGAGTTAAACAACTCCGGTTACGCGGCAAGCGAGATCACATGCGACCAGTTCCTTCCGTCCTTCGGCAACGTATTAGTTGCAGGCGACAAGTTAGTAGCAGAGGATCCGGAGACTGTTGACGGATTCTGCCGCGCGTTAAACAAAGCGATCGAGTACATCATCGACGGTCACGTTGAGGAAGCTGTTGATATGTCCATCGAGAAATATGCACCGACCTTCGCTGAGAAGAGAGATGTTGTTGTCCAGATCTTAAACGATGTATTCGTAAAGACCTTATGGCAGAGCGATTACACGAAGGAAAACGGAATCGGCGCGTCAAACCCGGAGAAGTGGCAGGCACTGATCGATGAGTCCAAGGAGATTGGCAATATCGACGAGACCTTCGATGCATCTGAACTCCTTTACACACCGGCAAAATAAAGAATTTTCCCCGCTTCGGACGGGAAGAGCTATGAGGTGAGAGATGTTTTACAGAAAATATAGAAAAACCATTCTTCCGGCACTGTTTCTGCCGCTGTTTCTGATCGTGTGGGAACTGTATATCCGGATCTTTCATGTACCGAACTACCTGCTTCCCGGTCCGGCAGAGCTGGCGAACTCGATGGTAAAGCTGTTTGTGAGCGGTGATGTGATGAAACATATCCGCGTCACAATGGAAGAGATCCTGGTGGGAACGGCGATCGGTATCGTGATCGGACTGGTTCTCGGCTATATTATGGCGAAGATCCGCTTTATTGAGCGTCTGATCATGCCGTTCGTCATCATTATCCAGACAGCCCCGAAGATTTCTCTGGCACCGCTGTTCATTTTGTGGATGGGTCTTGGAATCGAATCCAAGGCGGCGTTAGTTATTCTGGTCGTATCGTTCCCGATCATGATCAATGAGGTATCGGCGATCCGCTCCATAGAGGATAATGTATATAATCTGATGAAGGTGTTAAAGGCCAGCAAATGGCAGACCTTCTGTAAGATCGAGGTTCCGTATTCGATCGAGATGATGTTATCCGGAATTAAGCTTGCCCTAACGCAGGCGATGACAGGCGCGGTCATCGGTGAAATGATCGGAGCGAAAGCAGGTCTTGGATATCTGCTTACGCTGGGCAGTGAGACATACGATATCAAGATGATCCTGAATGCGGTCATTCTTTTAAGTGTGATCGGTCTGGCGCTTTACCTGATCTCGGAGCTGATCGAGAGGAAGGCGCTTTACTGGAAAGTGATCGATAAGAGTGTGGTAGGCTGAAAATAGACAGGTCCTCATATGGCGGTATGCTGTGTGGGGACCTGTTTTTTTATGTAACAGGAAATTCTGAGGAGTTTTGTCGCAAGCGACCGCGCGAGGCGCGAGAATGTGCCAAGGCACATTCTTTTTATACTATGTGGAATTATTTTTTTGATGGTAAAACATTAGGAATAATGTTATACTGAATCTATATGCGGGCCACACATTTTCTGAATGTTTCGACATTTATCGAAGAAAATCCGGAGCAGTCCGGTGGCCGAGAAAGTGCGATAGAAACGGAGAAGCTGTCTATGAAAAAAATGATTTCCTGGAATGTAAACGGGCTTCGTGCCTGCCTGGGAAAAGGATTTTTAGAATATGTGAAGGAATCGGATGTAGATATTTTCTGTATTCAGGAAAGCAAGTGTCAGGAAGGGCAGGTAGAGCTGGAGCTTCCGGGATATCACCAGTACTGGAATTACGCGGAGAAAAAGGGATATTCCGGAACGGCGATGTTCACAAAGGAAGAGCCGATCGCGGTGACCTATGGTCTTGGGATTGAGGAGCATGACCATGAAGGCCGGGTGATCACGGCGGAATTCCCGGAGTATTATGTGGTCACCTGCTATACCCCGAATTCCCAGGACGGCTTAAAGCGCCTCGATTACCGGATGCAGTGGGAGGACGCATTCCGGGCGTACTTAAAGGAACTGGAGACGAAGAAACCGGTAATTTTCTGCGGTGATCTGAACGTGGCACATCAGGAGATCGACTTAAAGAATCCGAAGACGAACCGGAAGAATGCAGGCTTCTCTGATGAGGAAAGAGCGAAATTTACGGAGCTTTTAGAGGCAGGATTTGTTGATACGTTCCGATATTTTTACCCGGATCAGGAAGGGATATACTCCTGGTGGTCTTACCGGTTCTCGGCAAGAGCGAAGAATGCGGGGTGGCGGATCGACTACTTCTGTGTCTCAGAAAGTCTGAAGGACAGGCTTGTGGACGCGAAGATCCATACGGAAGTGATGGGAAGCGATCATTGTCCGGTGGAGCTGGATATTCAATAGAATAGATTTGGTACAGTACCTGACTCAAGGTATAGCGGTATGTAGCGATAAAAGCTGTGTACAAGTATCTGCGAAAGAATACGCAATTTACAGATTAAAGAATTTTGTGCAGATATTGAAAAACGTAAATGAAGGTAAAAAGTTTTGATTGAGAAAGTGATAGTGGGTTGACATAACATGAATTTAGTGACGGCAGAACATCTGACAAAATCATATACGGAGCGGCTGCTCTTTGATGACACCGACTTTTCCATCAACGAAGGTGACAAAATCGGTCTCATCGGAATCAACGGAACAGGGAAATCGACCCTATTGAAGCTGGTGGCGGGACTTGAGGAGCCGGACTCCGGCCGGATCGTCCGTGGACGGAATCTGGATATCCGATATCTCCCTCAGAACCCGGTATTCCATCCGGGCGAGACGGTGCTGGAGAGCGTTTTAAGGGAAAATGAGGGACATGAACACGTCTGGGATATCGAAAGTCAGGCGAAATCCATGTTAAACCGTCTCGGAATCCCGGATTTCAACGAGAAGGTGGAGCATTTATCCGGCGGACAGAAGAAGCGCGCGGCGCTGGCGTCTGTACTTCTATCGACGGCGGAGCTTCTGATCTTAGACGAGCCGACAAACCATCTGGACAGTGAGATGGCGGACTGGCTGGAAGATTATTTAAAGAAATTCAAGGGTGCACTCCTTATGATCACCCATGACCGGTATTTCCTTGACAGCGTGACGAACCGGATCGTGGAGCTGGACAACGGAAAGCTTTACAGCTATCAGGCAAACTATGAAGGTTTTCTGGAGCTGAAGGCAGAGCGCATGGATATGGAAAAGGCCTCTGAGCGCAAACGTCAGTCGATCCTGCGGACAGAACTCGCATGGATGCAGAGAGGCGCCCGTGCCCGCTCTACAAAGCAGAAAGGCAGAATTCAGCGGTTTGAGACACTGCGGGATAAAAAGGGACCGGTGGAGGACGGAAAAGTCGAGATGGAGTCCATCTCCAGCCGCCTCGGCCGTACCACCATCGAGATCTCGGATCTCTGCAAATCTTACGGGGACAAGGTCCTTGTAAAGGATTACACCTACTTTTTCTTAAAGGATGACCGCATCGGCTATATTGGTCCCAACGGAAGCGGAAAATCGACGTTGATGAAGATGATCGCCGGCTGGGTCAAACCGGATTCCGGAACAATTGAGATCGGACAGACTGTAAAGCTCGGCTATTTCTCCCAGGAGAATGAGGACATGGACACGAGCCTCAAGGTCATCGACTATATTAAGAATGTTGCGGAGTATGTAAAGACAAAGGACGGCAGCATCAGCGCGTCCCAGATGCTGGAGCGGTTTTTATTCCCGCCGTCTGTCCAGTACACCGTGATCGAGAAGCTGTCTGGCGGCGAGAGAAGACGCCTTTACCTTTTGAAGATCCTCATGAGTGCACCGAATGTCCTGATCCTGGACGAGCCGACGAATGACCTTGATATCCAGACGCTGATGATCCTGGAAGACTATCTTGACAGCTTTCAGGGGATCGTCATCACGGTATCCCATGACCGGTATTTCCTTGACCGCGTGGTCGGCAGGATTTTTGCCTTCGAGGGAGATGGAAAGCTTCAGCAGTACGAGGGCGGATTTACGGACTATCAGGCGGCGAAGGCGGAGCGGGAAGCGAAGCTTGCGGAGAGCGCGGCGGAGAATCCGGCGGCAGCGAAGAAGTCTGCGGATAAGGGAAATGACGCGGCTGAGACAGACAGCGCATCCCGCGGGAACGCGAAGCCAAGGGAGAAAAAACTGAAATTCAGCTACAAAGAGCAGAGAGAGTGGGATACCATCGAAGATGACATCGCCGCTCTGGAAGAGGCAGTAGAGAACCTTGAGAAGGAGATCGAGGCCTCTGCGACGAACTTTACAAAGCTCAATGAGCTTATGAAAGAAAAAGAAGAGAAGGAAGCGCAGCTCGAAGAAAAGATGGATCGTTGGGTCTACTTAAACGATCTGGCGGAGCAGATCGAAGCGCAGAAGAACAGGTAATATGATAACTGTCAGCGGACTTGTGTATTTGTTGTGCCGGTTATGCGAGACCTGGCAGCAGGAAAAGGTCAGAGCGGCAGTTGTTCAAAAATATATTTTTACTGATGTTGATTATCGGAAACTCAGGACCGCAGGTAACCGTTGCTGAAATCAGTAAATAGAATATGTCCGGGAAAACGGGGGATTTTAGAATGGCAGAATATCGAAACAGAAACAGAATCCTGTATCCACTTGGTGTCACGCAGGAGGCAGATGGAGTTCGGATCCTGGTGCAGGGGCGTGCGAAGGAGGTTTGTCTGCTCTTATACAGACCGGGAGAAAAAACGCCGTGCGAGGAGATCTCGTTTGATCCGAAATACCGGATGGGAGATGTGTGGGAGCTGGCGCTGGATCGGACAGATTTTGCATCATTTGAATATAATTTCATGATAGATGGGAAAATTGTGACAGATCCTAACGCGCGCGTCATCACAGGCCGGGAGAAATGGGCAGACCGGAAACGTGCGGGAAAACCGGTGCGTGGCAGGGTACTGTCGGAGGAGTTTGACTGGGAGGATGATGTAAACCCGGAAACCCCTTATGCAGAAACGATCCTCTACAAACTCCATGTCAGGGGATTTACGGCACATGTGTCCTCCGGGGTATCTGCCCGCGGAACGTATGCCGGTGTCATGGAAAAAATCCCATATTTAAAAGAGCTCGGGATCACGGCGGTGGAGCTGATGCCGGTGACAGAGTTCGATGAGATCATGATGTCATCCTCCGGAAGCGGATTCCATAACGCGAAACAGGAGCCGACAGGATACTTAAATTACTGGGGATATGGTCCGTCCTATCTCTACGCGGTGAAGACGGCGTATGCCTCCCGTGAGACAATGTCGGCGGAAGGTGAGTTCAAAACATTAGTTAAAGAATTGCATAAGGCCGGGATCGAGTGTATCCCGGAGATGTACTTTACAGGAAAAGAGCTTCCGGGGGAGATC
This sequence comes from Desulfotomaculum sp. OF05-3, assembly GCF_003435535.1. Classification (NCBI taxonomy): domain Bacteria; kingdom Bacillati; phylum Bacillota; class Clostridia; order Eubacteriales; family Desulfotomaculaceae; genus Desulfotomaculum; species Desulfotomaculum sp. OF05-3. The sequence goes on from NZ_QWGO01000010.1 coordinate 50,391, forward strand.
CTCTCCGTGCTCCGGTACTGGGTGGAAGAGTACCATGTGGATGGTTTCCATCTGACCGGATTCCCGGATCTTTCTCTGGCAGCGGAGGATCCGTTTTTAAAGCGGACGAAGCTTTTTGCGGAAAACTGGAACGATGTCATGAACCGCCGGCCGAAACAGGGCTATGTGACTCCGGGAGATGGCGCGGTATCGGTGGAGGAAAAGAATCTCGCGGAATACAATATGCAGTTCATGGAGGACATGCGCCGGTTCCTAAAGGGCGATGAGGGGATGTTATCGGCATTTGAGCTCCGGAACCGCAGAAATCCGATGGAATATGCCGTGATCAATTATATGGCGAACACCAACGGCTTTACGTTGATGGATACCGTCTCCTATGACCGGAAGCACAACGAAAAAAACGGCGAGGAGAACCGGGACGGAAGCGACTACAACTATTCCTGGAACTGCGGCGCGGAAGGCCCGACGAGAAAGAAAAAAATCGTGGAGCTGAGGAAACAGCTCTTAAAGAATGCGTATCTGCTCCTGTTTTTAAGTCAGGGTGTTCCGCTTCTCATGGCGGGCGACGAGTTCGGTAACAGTCAGGACGGAAACAACAATGCCTACTGTCAGGACAATGCGGTCTCCTGGTTAAACTGGAAGCTTCTGGAGACCAACAAGGATCAGGTGGACTTTGTGAAACGTCTCATTGCCTTCCGGAAAGCCCACAAGATGTTCCATATGGACCGGGAACCGCGGATCATGGATTATAAGTCCTGCGGACGGCCGGATGTGTCCTACCACGGGGAAAACGCCTGGAAGCCGGAGTTTGAAAATTTCCGCCGCCAGTTCGGGATCCTCTACTGGGGCGCCTACGCAAAGCACCCGGACGGGACCGACGACGCGAACTTCTATGTAGCCTATAACATGCACTGGGAGCCGCATATGTTCGGACTTCCGCATCTCCCGAAGGGAGCAAAATGGCGTGTGATCTGCAATACGGGCGACCCGGATGCGGCCGACCTTCTAACAGATGGAACCGGTAAAGTTCCGAAAAACCAGATGATGCTGGCGGTACCGCCGCGCGGGATCGTGATCCTTGAGAGTTTTTTGGAAAAATAGCTGAAAAAATCCCCATCACAGGTCAGAAGATAGAGACATCGGCCTGAAGGATGGGGATTTTGCATGATATAAGAAAATTGCACATATTTGTTTTGTTCCTGTCGGGATCAGTGTCTGCCAGAATCTGCACTTGTCGGAATCTGCGCCCGGTGTTGCTTATTCCGGATAAACAAGCTGTTCCTCGCGGATATCCTCAAGCACCTCATCATAGAACTTTCCGGCGAGATATTTTGCCATCGGGAGGTTCATATCGAGGTAGTTTCCGCAGTCGCGGGCAGCGGCACCCGGAACTTCGCCCTCGTAGTCGCGGATGAAGAGGAACATCTCCTGGAGAAGCGGGATGATGTCCGCAGACTCATAATCGCCAGCGAGAAGCAGATAGAATCCGGTGCGACATCCCATCGGGCCGAAGTAGAGCACTTTATCTTTGTAAATACGGTGGTTTCTTAAGAAGGTTGCGCCGAGATGTTCGATCGTATGGACCTCGGCAGTGTTCATAACCGGCTCAAAGTTCGGACGGGTCATACGGATATCGAAGGTCGTAACATGGCTGTCTCCGGCAACATCCCTTCGGGAAACGTAAACACCGGGAATCAGTTTCAGATGATTGACAGTGAAGCTTGTGATCTTTTCCATAATCAGATACACCCTTTCGTGAGTTTTGCTGTTTGTTGTTGTACACAGGTTGGAATTTTCCGAATTGAAAATTCTGTACAATACAGAGGCAGATGCCATCTGACTGTATCGACTTTTATTATAAAGGGGATACCGTGTGGTTACAAGATGGAATTTGTAAATTGTCAGTGCCTGTTCAGCAGATCTGCACACTCTAATTGTCAATTTATTCTTGTCTCACTTTCTGATTTGTACTATAATAATGGGTAACGGGATTTTTGAATTGAAACATATCCCATAAGGAGAGGCTATGAAATTACTGGCATATGAAGTAGACAAAAGATCTTTTTTAGGTGTATTAAACGAGGATGAAACCTGGGTTTATCCGGTTTCTGCTGCAGGAATGGAATATCGGTCCATGAAGGAGCTGATCCGCGAGGCGGGACAGTCTGAGATGGAAATGCTGGATTATATTTCAAAGAAAGCCCCGGGTGATGTTATGGGAGCGGCCCCGGTGGACGAGATCCGTGTCGTATCTCCGATCGCGGAGCCGGATCAGGATATTATCTGCCTGGGAATCAACTACATGGATCATGCGAAAGAGTCCGCGAGATTCAAGAAAGAGGAATTCTCAAAGCCGGAGAAAGCAATTTATTTCTCTAAGCGCGTAAATCGCACAAATGATCCGGACGGAATCATTCCGGCACATAAAAACCTGACAAACCAGCTGGATTACGAGGCAGAGCTTGCCGTTATTATCAAGAAAGATGCGAAGGACGTAAAACCGGGCGAAGTGAAGGACTATATTTTCGGCTATACGATCATAAATGATGTCAGCGCCAGAGAGGTTCAGACAGAGCATAAGCAGTGGTATTTCGGAAAGAGTCTGGACGGGTTTACACCGCTCGGTCCGTGTATCATGACTGCGGATTCCACTGCGTTTCCGCCGGTATTAAAGATCCAGTCTAAGGTAAACGGAGAACTCCGCCAGAATTCTAATACAGGGCTCTTTATCCATGGAATCGAGGAAGTGATCTGTGAACTCACACAGGGCATGACATTAAAAGCAGGAACGATCATCGCAACAGGAACGCCGGCAGGAGTCGGCATGGGATTCGTTCCGCCGAAATTCCTCGAGACCGGGGACGTTGTAGAGTGCATAATCGAAGGAATCGGTACACTCCGGAATACGGTTGGTGAGTAGATGCCGTATTGGTGTGCTCACACGGTGTGGAAGACATGCATCATAAAAATTAAGAGGAGAACAGTTGCCATGAAGGGAGCAGAAAGCCGGTCAGAACGACGGGCTGCTCTTTTCATGGCTTTTTTGTGCAACAGAAAATTCTGAGGAAGTCCCTGTCGCACAAAAGCGTGAGGAAATTATACATGGAAAATATACGGGAAATGTTGAAAAAAGTAGCGGCGGGAGAGCTGTCTGTGGATAACGCTGTTCTGGAGCTGAAGAAAGAGCCGTTTACAGCAGCAGGATACGATGATCTGGGATTCGCGAAGCTGGATACCCACCGGAAGCTGCGTCAGGGTGCGGCGGAAGTGATCTACGGCGCGGGAAAAACTCCGGGACAGATCGCCGGAATCGTGGAGGCAATGAAAAAGCGGAAGCAGGAGACGATCCTGATCACGCGTGTTGACGAGGAAAAGAGCCGGGAGACGGAGCAGCTGTTGGCAGAACTGTATCCGACCGGCAGCGGATATCAATATTTTAAGGAAGCGAAGGTTGTGATCTGCGGAAGCTTCCCGGAAAAAGACGGCGTTGGGACGATCGTGGTGGCGACCGGCGGAACCAGTGATATTCCGGTTGCGGAGGAGGCGGCACTCACGGCAGAGGCTTTGGGGAATCAGGTGGAACGCCTTTATGATGTGGGTGTTGCGGGACTTCACCGACTGATCTCCCACATGGACTCCATCATGAACGCCCGCGTGATCATCGCGATCGCAGGTATGGAAGGTGCCCTTGCCAGCGTCATCGGTGGTCTCGCCGATTGCCCGGTGATCGCGGTGCCGACCAGCATCGGATACGGAGCGTCCTTCGGCGGCGTGTCAGCACTGCTCTCCATGTTGAATTCCTGCGCCAGCGGTGTCAGCGTTGTGAATATCGACAATGGATTTGGAGCCGGGTATCTGGCGAGTATGATGAACCATATGCGTGGATAAAAACTCGAAAATCAGTCCGATCTGCTGTGCATCTGGAGGAAGATGCCAGCAGCGGGCGAAATGCAAGAAAATAATTTGCGTAATTTTTAAATGAGGTGGAACTGATATGAAAACATTATATTTTGACTGCGGAATGGGCGCTGCCGGAGATATGCTGATGGCATCTCTCTACGAAATCTGCCCGGATAAAGAGAAGTTTTTAAAGATGATGAATGGGATGGGGCTTCCGGGGCTTTCCGTCGAAGCAGAACCGTCAGTAAAGTGTGGGATCACCGGGACGCATATGAAAGTGACGATCCATGGGGAAGAAGAGGAGAGTGTAGACGTCGACCTGCAGGGGCATGAGCATCACCATGACCACGATCATGAGCACGACCACGATCATCATCATGACCATAATCATGAACACAATCACGACCATACAGATGACCACCATGACCATAGCCATGAAGATCACCATCATTCTCATGAAATGGCAGAGTCGGCAGCAGAACAGACGATTCATGAGCATACACATGATGGCCAGTTCGAGCATCACCACGATGAACAGAGCGATCTCGATCACGCCCACGATCACAGACATAGCCACCACCATCACGCCAGCATGGCGGGCATCTCTCACATTATCGAGCACTTAAACCTTCCGGAAGAGGTTAAAGCGGATGTTGTAGCCGTTTATCAGTTGATCGCCGAGGCGGAATCCCACGTCCATGGAAAGACTGTCGAGGAGATCCACTTCCACGAGGTCGGCACCGCCGACGCGATCGCGGACATCGCCGGAGTCTGCCTCTTAATGCACATGATCGTTCCGCAGAAGGTTATCGCATCCCCGATCCATGTCGGAAGCGGAAATGTCCATTGTGCCCACGGAATCCTTCCGGTTCCGGCACCTGCGACGGCCTTTATTTTACAGGGACTTCCGATTTACAGCGGAGTCATCAAAGGCGAACTCTGTACCCCGACCGGAGCGGCACTGTTAAAGCACTTTGTGACAGAATTTAAGGAAATGCCGGTCATGCGGACCGCTGCCATTGGTTACGGTATGGGAAAGAAAGACTTTGAGCGCGCAAACTGCATGCGCGTCCTCTTAGGCGAGACAGAGGAGAATGGAAGTGAAGTGACAGAGCTCTCCTGCAACCTCGACGATATGACACCGGAAGCTCTCGGCTTCGTTCAGGAGATCCTCTTCGCCGCAGGCGCCCTTGAGGTCTACACGATTCCGATCGGCATGAAGAAGAGCCGCCCGGGAATCCTTTTAACCTGCATGTGCCGCTGTAATGACAAAGAAAAGATGGTTTCCCTGCTCTTTAAGCACACAACAACGCTTGGTATCCGTGAGAGTATTAGCAAACGCTACACCCTGACAAGAACGATGAAGGAACATGAAACGCCATACGGTGTGGTCCGGGAGAAGGTTTCTGAAGGCTACGGTGTGGTTCGTGGAAAGCTGGAATATGAAGACCTTGCAAAGATCGCGAGAGAGCAGGGGATGTCGTTAGAAGATGTGAAAAAACTGATTGGTAAATAGAATACAATAAGACGAAGAAGAGCGGCCCTGGCGGAGCGCTCTTCTTCATATATAGGGGCATCAGGTAAAGTCCGGATAATTCTGAACTTCTGGCGTACACCTGTGCCCCTGGAGGAAAGAGGGGTATGAGATGGTATATCAATGCAGGTATCTCAGCGCAAGTCCCGCGAAAACGGATGCACCTGAGGTAATCGCCTGTTCATCAAACACGATTCCGGCATTGTGCAGTGGGCGGGAAGATGCCGGATCATCATTTCTTGTTCCAATCCGGAACATAGCACCAGGAACTTTTTCGAGGTATCTGGCAAAATCCTCAGATCCCATGGATGGAGTAGCGAGAGTGACTACATGGTCAGCACCGAGTTCTTCAGCAGCTGCCTGTTCAATAAGATCCACAACATGGCTGTCGCAGACAACGGCAGGGACGCCTTTCTGGTAACCAATGTCACATTCTGCCCCCATGGCTGCAGCGCCGTGGGAAACGATCTGCCGGATTTTTTCTTCCATCAGGACACGGGTCTCGGTGCTGACAGTGCGCACAGTTCCTTCCATAACGACTTCGTCAGGAATAATGTTGGCTGCAGTACCGCCGGTGATCTTTCCGATGGTGAGGACTGCGGAATCGAGAGGTGCGATCGTCCTCGAAATAATGGTCTGTAATTCCGTTAAAATGTATGCGGATGTCATGACCGGATCGATGCTCTTGTGGGGATGAGCGCCGTGTCCGCCTTTTCCACGGATCGTGAGCTTTACTGTGTCAGAGGAAGCCATAAAGGAGCCGCGGCGGATGCCGATGGTTCCCGCCGGAATGTCCGGCCAGCAATGAAGACCGACAGCGAAATCCGGGTGATAATTTTCAAAAACGCCGGAATCAATAACCATCTGAGATCCGCTTAAGCGTTCTTCGGCAGGCTGGAACAGGAACAGAACCGTTCCTTTAAGTTCATCGCGAAGGGAAGTTAAAACCCGTGCAGCCAACAGTAGGGCGGTCGTATGGATGTCATGTCCGCAACTGTGGCAGACTCCGGTATTTTCTGAAGTAAAGGGAAGTCCTGATTTTTCGACCATCGGAAGTGCATCAATGTCGGCACGGAGAAGAATGGTATGTCCATTCTCCCCGCCTTTTAAAATACCGAGAACACCAGATTTAAACGGGATATCGGAAATTTCAATGCCATATTTGAGAAGCTGCTGACTTATGAATTCCGTTGTGTTTTTTTCCTCCATAGACAGCTCCGGATGGCGGTGGATATGACGCCGGATCTCGAGGGCATCACTTGTATATTGTTGGATCAGTTCGTTTACTTTACTCATAACTTATGCCTTCTTTACAGTGCGTCCAAATAATACGGTGCCGACGATCAGAAATGCGACGAGGAATCCAGCGGTTCCGAGAGTCGTGAGCAGCGGGCTGGAGAGGATCAGCATAGGGCCGATCGTGTTATACGGCTGCTGCCAGAAGGAACCGAGAGTACTGGAACCGGAAACACTCTCTGCGGCAAGTGTATCACCGTTCGGGTCAAGAACCTTGATTAAGAGAAGACCGGTAGCCAGACTTCCTGTACACTGTCCGTAAGCGCCCATTGCCATTTCAAACCAGTCCTTTCCATACCACTTCTTGGCAAGAATGATACAGATGACCGCTGTGAGAATGGTGATTGCGATAGAAGTAACGAGGATTGGAACCAGGAAGGAAGCCAGAACACTTAATTTGATGGTCGCAACATTCATAGCGATTACGTATTCAAGAGCGACACCGGAAATACGTTTCATGCTTCCACGGTCAATATACTGGCTATATTTTGTCTTGCTTAAAGCAATACCAATAATCGCACCCATGATCAGGCACATGGTGTAGAGCGGGATTTTGCTCCAGAACGGGAATACTTTAATGATCGCCTCGCGGAGAATATGGGAAATTGCAATAATTGTTCCGACAATCATCATCTGGAATGCCAGAGGATCGATAACGGAGGAACTGGAAATTGCAGTTGCCATGGATTTGCGCTCTTCCTTCGGTACGATACCGGTGATATCTTTCTGGTCGAGGTTGACGGAACTCATTTGCTTTCTTGTATAACCTTTTTTAGCGCCCCAGTTGATAATCCACATACCGCCGATCACCGCCATGAACATACCGATGGTTGCGTATGTCAGAGCGATACCGGTAGCGTCCTCCCAGCCTTCAGTAGCGAAGCAGCCGCCCATGATACCGGCAGAACCGTGTCCGCCATAGAAACCGGATACCGGAAGGAATCCCATTGCGTAAGGAACATTGCTCATGAACTTGGAGAGGAGAAAAGCGATTCCAAGTCCTGCGAGAACCTGTGCCATAAATACAGCGCCAGTTACACAGGTGGTAGAAAGTACATCACGTCCGAATTTTCCGGTGGAAGTTCCAAGGAACGATGTCGTAAAGATAAATGCGAACAGGAAATTTGTCCACTGTGAAATCCACTGGCTGAAGTGTAGGTGGATCGGGGAGAACTGTCCGAGGACCTGAGGACCGAGGAGCAGTCCTAAAATACCTGCGATTAAAGAAGTTGGAATATAGTATTTGTAAAAGAATGGTATTTTCTGACGGATCAGAAAGCCCACAAAAAGCAGCGTACTGATAGTCGAAATATCGATTAAAACAGTTGTTAGAGTCATGGTTTCTGCCATAGTAGTATCCCCCTTGTAAGGTAAGGCGTGTGATTTTGGGTAAGCTTAGAATTTTTTTTCCATATAGGAAACGATTCGGTCTACACAGCGGGTGACAATCTTTTCACCTTTTTCTTTTGTAGCGACGGTAGCATCGCCGATGGTTCCGTTCGGTGTTTTCTCAGTGAATCTCTGGAAACCAATGAAATCCGGGAATTCGCTCGCCGGAAGCGGTTCTACTCTGGAGAGTTCGTCCATGTCTACTAATTCCGGGAAAAGGTACATAAATACGGATGTGCCGCACTCACTTGCGTGTCCGTGAGCCATCTGGCCGCTGTACTGGAAGATATCACTTCCGTTTGCATTTGTAAATCTCCACCAGTCGATCTGGACGAGCTTGATATCATGCTCATTCATATATTTCTTACCGATGTAGTTTACAGTATCAACATTTCCTGCATGACCTGTGATGAAAACGAAATTCTTGGCCCCGTCTTTGATCAGTTTTCCGACAAGCCAGTCAAGCCAGTCTTCCAGGATCTTTCTTGGCATTGCGAATGTGCATGGGAAAGAAGCGAGTGCGGAGGATTCGCCGGCTTCAATCGTCGGAGCAATCAGCGCACCGGTCTTTTCAGCCACAAGTTCAGCAATTCTTTTAGCTGCGATCAGGTCACTTCCCATTGGGAGCTGCGGTCCATAGATCTCACACGCGCCAGTTGGGATGATGACGGTTGGGTTCTCGGCAAGGCGCTTCATATATTGCTTTCCACTCATTTTTCTGATATAATTTGTCATAAATTCAGTCTCCTTTACAAATACATATGTTTTCACTTGCAAACCGGCCGGGTTTCGATGAAATTATTGTAGCATCAGAGTGTACAAAATGGAAATGAAAGAAAAGTGTCGTGTTATGCAAAAAAAGTTTGTCTAACGGAGGTGATGGTTTGAATTTAGACAATGTAAAATGCTTTCTCAGTCTGGCGGAATGTTTGAATTTTACGAAAGCTGCTGAAAAAGAGCACATGACGCAGACATCCATGAGCCGGAAGATTAGTGGACTTGAGGAAGAACTCGGGGTACGGCTCTTTTATCGCGACAATCATCAGGTAATTCTTACAGATGCGGGAAGTGAGTTCTATGTTCAGGCACAGAAACTTCTGGATGTTTATGAATCGACGGTGCGTTTGGTGCAGAATGTGGAGCAGGGATATGCGAGATCATTGAAAATTGGTGTTGGAATCTATGAAGATGAGCTTTTAGATACATTTCTTGGCCAGTATGTTATGGCACATCCGGATGTGCGGATTACCTGTCTGCAGTATAGTTATCGGGAATTGCTGAAACGGTTTGAGCAGGGACTGCTCGATATTATTGTGACAAGTGATCAGTTCCTGTCGGGATATCCGGTGGAAAATGTTGACATGGAGTTGATTTATGATAAGCCATGGAAGATTATTTTGAATCGTGAACATCCGTTGGCAGAACGAACTGCTGTAACATCGGAAGATCTGAAGAATGAGATTATGATCACCATGTACGAGGGAAGTGTTTCACAGATTGCGGATCATTTCCGAACAGCGTTTAAATTCAGGGATATCATTCATGTGAATTCTTATAATACAAAGCTTATGATGGTCAACGCAAATCTCGGATTTGGACTTGTACCGGCATTTGTGCGTCTGGTGCGATATGAGAAAATTAAGATGAAAGAATTTGCTCCGCCGTATATCTCCAGATGTTTTTATGCCTTATGCCATAAAGAGAACCAAAATGGACATGTGAGGGAATTCTTTGAAGATTATGTGAAATATGCGCAAGAAGAACGCGATTAGAAAGTGACCAAATAGTTCAATCGACATCCGTCGACTTATATGGTAAAATTATCCTGTAATGGAGCGGAAAGCGAGGATGCGTTTCTGATGTCTGGTGCCCTCTGATTGTAAAGGGGGTGAAGCCGTATGAATACAATGGAAGTCCTAACATTATTACTAGTTATATTTTCAGCATTGTCATACATCGATAACCATAGAGACAAAAAGAACTAGCATCCTACCTACCACAGTAACTTGCTAGTTCTTTTTATACTATAACATACTGAGGGCATCGGACGTATATCCGAGTACCTTTCTGTCTTCATTATAACTGGAGCGGCCTGAAAAAACAAGCCGCTCCAGTTTAATTTTAACTATTTTATTCAGAAATTAGCCAAAATATCTCTTTAAGAGACCAGCAAATGCCTTGCCATGTCTAGCCTCGTCTCTTGCCATCTCGTGAACTGTATCATGGATCGCGTCAAGACCAGCGGCCTTTGCTCTCTTAGCGAGGTCTGTCTTACCGGCAGTAGCACCGTTCTCAGCCTCAACTCTCATCTCGAGGTTCTTCTTTGTGCTGTCTGTAACAACTTCGCCGAGGAGCTCTGCAAATTTAGCAGCGTGCTCAGCCTCTTCGTAAGCTGCCTTCTCCCAGTAAAGACCGATCTCCGGATAACCTTCTCTGTGGGCAACTCTTGCCATAGCGAGGTACATACCAACCTCAGAGCACTCACCGTTGAAGTTTGCTCTTAAGTCCTCAAGGATATCTTCGCTTACGCCCTGAGCAACACCAACTACGTGCTCAGAAGCCCAGCTCATTTCATCGCTCTGCTCAATGAACTTGGAAGCCGGTGCGTTACATACCGGACATTTCTCCGGAGCAGCCTCACCCTCATATACATAACCACATACGGAACAGACAAATTTCTTCATAGCGTTTTCTCCTTTTCATTTATAAAATATTGTGTTTTAAAATCAATAATAGTAACCGTTACTAATATTATATTCTAATTGACTCTGAATGTCAATAGAATTTTTATTTTTTTAGTATTCCTTTTTCCGGCAGTCCTCACATTCGCCGTAAAAGAAAACAGTGTGGGAATCGACCCGTCCCGGAAACGGAGCGGTGAGAAGATCCGAAGTGTCACGAACCAGTTCCAGAGGCATATCGATGATCGCTCCGCAAGTCTTGCACACAAAGTGATAATGCGGATCTGTGTTGTAATCAAAATGCTCCGATCCGTCTCCGCTGGAAAAACGCTGGATCTCGCCCATATCCGCCAGAAGCTTTAAATTGCGGTATACAGTTCCCAGGCTGATCTTCGGGTATTCTTTGCTGATCGTTACATAGACGGCGTCTGCGGTCGGATGATCCTTGCGGTTTTTCAGGCACTCCCGGATAGATTCGCGCTGGCGGCTGAATTTTAATGCTTTCATGGTGAACCTCCTTTCTGGATTTTTAAATACCAAATAACAACAATAATAATAATTGTTACTGATATAATACCATTGGAGATATTCACTGTCAAGTATGAAGTGATAAAATTTTTTAAAACTGCTCAGACCATACATGAAATCAAATTCCTTGAAAACAGCTGATCTCAGCGCCAAAACACATGTATTTAACTGCGTACAATCTGTAAGAAAATTCCTTGAAAACACCTTAAGAAGTGTTTATACTGTTCTTATAATTGAAGGCAGCCGGAAAACTGTTCTTCAAAGCTGCTCATATTCCCGGCTTGGCACGGGAGTCCCTACGGCAGCAGGACCGGAATTTCTGTGCGATCCGTCCTCAAAACCCCACGAAACGGAGGTATTTCCATGTATAACAGACATATCCGCCACCTTGTGACAGAGCTTGGAAACCGTCTGTCGGATAAAGAATTCTTAAAAAAGATCGGTCTCAGCCGCCGCAGCATGCAGCAGCTCTTCAATAAAGACCACTGGGAAGTAATATTCGGGAAAGCATTCCCGGTGACAAGACGCTTTTCCTGCGCAGAAATCCTGGAATTCTGCCGCGAAGATATGGAAAAGCTCGCAAATGAACCGGAAGAAGGCTGGCTCTCCTTCACCTATAAATATTCGACCCACATTCTGTACCCTGATGGGGATTTCTCTGCGTCCGCGGCTCCCTATGCGCCGTCTGCGCTCTATTTCTTAAACGTACTCCAGTATTTCTTTGACGAAGAACGGAAAGTCATGCCGTTCGATCCCTACGATGATTTTCAGCTTCTAACCGAAGAAGAGTACGCGAATTTCGAGCGGGCAGGAGAGTATGCCCACTTTATCCGCGAATTCCGCGACCAGTATGTATATGAAATGATGCGCTTAAACCGTGAGGCGACCCCGTTCGAGACACTGGGACACATCGCAGGCGTCCACTACGTTGCGATGGCGGTGGCCCAGGGCCTTTATAAGGCAGGCGTGCCCATCGATCTGGCGCTGGCATCCGGCGCGGCGGCGGGACATGACCTCGGAAAATTCGGCTGCAAGCCAAACGAGCGGGTCCCGTACCTTCACTATTACTACACGAACCAGTGGTTCACCGCCTACCACATGGAAGGAATCGGCCACATCGCTGCGAACCACTCCACCTGGGATCTGGAGCTCGACAATATCTCTGTGGAGTCCCTGGTTCTGATTTACGCCGATTTCCGCGTAAAACAGATGCGCGGCGAGGACGGCCGGGAGATCACGAAGATCTACACCTTAAAAGATTCCTTTGATGTCATCCTCTCAAAACTCGACAATGTGGATGAGGCAAAACGGAACCGCTACCGCGTCGTTTACTCCCGCCTTTACGAATTTGAGCGTTACATGCGCTACAAAGGCGTGGATGTGGACCTCACAGGGAATCCGGACCCGGCAGAAAAAACGGTGGATATCGTTCTGCGGTCCGGAAAACAGATCGTCCGTTCCTACGTGTTCTGGGGAATCGAGCACAACATCGATGTCATGCACCGCCTCGGCACCGAGCGCCAGTTCGGAAACATCCTGGAGGCGGCTCGGAGCGAAAAAGACTGGAAGAATGTCCGCGCCTACTTAAACATGTTCAACGAATATTCGATCCACCTGAACCACCGCCAGAAAGAGCAGACCATCAGCTTCCTGTACGAGCTCCTCTTAAACCGTGAGGGCGATATCCGCAGACAGGCGGCGGCACTGATCGGAAAAATGTTCGCAGATTTCAATGCCGGTTACCGGAAGGAGCTGCCGAAAAACATGCCGGACCCGGATGACAAGACGGCTCTGACACTCTGGGAGGAATACCTTGGACAGCTGGTGTGTCCGGACTACCGCCTGACGATCCAGCAGAAGCACAGGATCCAGAACTCCTTAAAATTTATCATGGTATCCGCTATGGAGCGAAGCTCCGAGAAGGTCCGGGAAGAGCTGTTTACCGTGTTCGTGAAGTGGTTTGACGGCCATCACCGGCTGGTGGGAGACCCGGTATTTTACCTGCTGGACTGCATTTTTTCCCTGCCGCTGGACCTCTGCAGCAAAGGAGACCGTCTGGAGCAGCTGATCCGCTTTGCCATCAGCCATATGGACGACCCGGATGAGAAGGTGCAGATCGCGGCCGTCCGCGTCTTAAAGGTTCTGACCCAGGCGGTGCCGCCGGAAAGCGCCTGCTACGAGATCGTCTGCGACGCGGCGCACCGGATCAATCCGAGAACGATCACGCTGCTGTTTTTACAGTACCGGATCTATACGAACCTGCGCCTGGACACCACTGCCCAGCGGGAAGTTCTCTATGGACACGATGTGGTCAGCGATATCTTCCTTGAAAACTTAAAATCCGCGACCCCGTGGATCTTGAAGTCCGTAAATATCAAGCTTCTTGCGGATCAGGTCGATCACGGAAAGAGGGATCACCTGCTTCACATCTGCGCGCACTTTTCGAACCTTATTAAGGTCAGCGAGCAGGTCGGTGTCCGCCATGACGCGGGCCGCGCGCTCCTGCGTCTTGCCCATTTACTGACAACAGACCAGAGAAATGAGATCGCGGTGGAACTCTTAAAGGGACTGGAAGTGGGAGAGTACGAGTTCTCCAAATACATCCCGGAATACCTCGGTGAGTTTGCCTTATGGCTGCCGCCGGAACAGCTTGATGACATCATTGAACGTCTGCATATCCTGCTGGCGAACGGAAATGAACGGATCGTGTCCGTTGCCCTCGATACGTTAGGAGTCCTTTTGGAGTGCTATTCGCGGTATACCGTCCGTTTCCATGAGTCCGAGGAAGTATCGGAAGAACGCCGCATGAAGCTTCTCGGCCTGATTTTAAGCTGTCTTGCAAACTACAGGGAGCAGGTCCGCCAGGAGGCACTGCTTGTCATCGGACAGCATATTTTCGGCTCACAGATCCTTGCGGAGAGAGACAAGAGCAGGATGTTCTCCCTTTGCGCAAAGAAACTCCTGTTCCTGTTAAATGAGAATAAGGGCGGCGAGCTGAGTCTCTACTACCGTGCCGCGACTCTGTCCCATATTGACCGTTTTATCACTCGCTACCAGTTGTTCGGAGGTCCGGTGGAGACCAGGACACGGGAGAAGATCGCATTTTTCCCGGGAACCTTTGACCCGTTTACCTTATCCCACAAGGGGATCGCAAAGAAGATCCAGGAGCTCGGATTTACCGTATTTCTTGCCATTGATGAGTTTTCCTGGTCGAAGAAGACCCAGCCGCATCTGGTGCGCCGCCAGACCGTAAACATGTCCATCGCGGACGAGTTTTATGTCCATTTATTCCCGGACAACACGCCGGTAAATATCGCGAATCCGGCGGATCTGCGGAGGCTGAAGGAGATGTTCCCGACGGAAGAACTCTATATCGTTGTGGGATCCGACGTGATCCACAACGCAAGCTCCTATAAAAAGGAGCCGGAGGAGAATTCCATTCATACCTTCAACCACATCGTCTTCCGCCGCCCGGGTGAAGAACATCCAACGGAGATATATGAGCAGATCCGGGGGAAAGTCGTGCAGTTGGAGCTTCCGCAGGAGCTGGAGGATATCAGTTCCACGAAGATCCGTGAAAATATTGATAACCACCGCGATATTTCCAGCCTCATCGATCCGGTAGTCCAGGAATACATTTACCACAAGGGCATGTACCTGCGGGAACCGGAATTCAAGCCGATCTTACGGGCGAAAGCTATCGCCTTCGAGAACGCGGCGGGCAGGGACCGTGAGGTACTGGACGAGCTTGGAAACACCGTTCTCTACGGACATCCGGACGCCCAGGCGATCCTGACAAAGATCCAGGTGGAGAATGACCGCCTGCTGATCTTAAGAAATACCGTGGAAGGTGAGCGCCCGGCGGGCTTTGTGAGCTACCGGGAGATCGGAAACGAGGATCTGTTCGGCGTCTTAAAGGACATGGAGCTGGCAAACCTGGTCCGCGGAAAGAGCAGCCGGGAGATCCTTCTGATCACAGGCATCTATGCGAGAGAGGACGGCACCGGGGACAGCGGGGTGATCCGCGATGCCCCGCAGCAGCTTCTCGTTGAAGTGCTGGCGAAAGAGTTGGAGAAAAACTACAGTTTCGCATTGTTTGTCGCGGAGCGCGGCACAGCGACGAAAGAGGTCGTGTACGTGCTGGAGAGACAGGGCTTTATCCGTCCGCATATGGCGGACGAGAACGACAAGCGGACGATCTACATGGTCGACATGCATGAGCCGTTAATGTTCCTGCATAACCTGGATACTACGATCAAGGAGCCGTTTGCCAGCAATCCGGCGGTTCTGGATGCTGTGGAGAAAAACCACAAAAAGCTTCAGATCGCTATGACGAAGCTGTATCCGGGAAATCTTGTACTGTCCTTATCATCCGGCATCATGTATCATCGTCTTGTGGACCGGATCACGGCGCTCAACGATGTTCCGAGAGAGCCGCTGGTGCCGAGAAGACTCGGAAAGAACATGTGCGTTCCGTTCGGTAAGATCCTGCGTGGAAAGGTTGTGCCGAATACGGTGACGAAGACGCTGCATACCGATAAGGTCTATGAGCCGGATCTGAACAGCTTTACGATCGAGCCGTTCCCGTACTACTCACCGTTAAAAAGCCAGATCGAGACCATCAAGTCCTTCGATCGGCCGGTGATCCTGGTGGATGACCTCGTCCACACGGCGAACCGGCTCCAGGTGCTCGTTCCGCAGCTCAGGGAAGACGGGATCCCGATCAAGAAGGTCGTCGTGGGCGTCCTGTCCGGCTACGGCCGCGACCTGATGCAGTGCCTGAAGGTGCCGGTGGAGAGCATCTACTCGATGCCGAACCTGCGCCAGTGGTTCGTGGAGTCTACACTGTATCCGTTTATCGGTGGCGATACCGTGCGCCGTGAGGAGATGAAGGTTGCGGGACTTCAGCCGTCCATCAACATGATTCTGCCCTACGCGACGCCGAGACTTTCCGGCTGCAGCCGGGAGGCGCTTGTGGAGTTCTCGGCCTGCTGTATCGAGAATTCCAGGGATCTTTTCCAGGTCCTTGAAGCGGAATACCGGAAAATGTACGCGAAAAACCTTACCCTTTCACGCCTCTCCGAGGCCGTCATCCTGCCGCTCTGCCCGGATAAGGGAAGCTGTATGGAGTATGATGAGAACCTGGCGGCGTCAGTATATCTGGAGAATGATCTGGAGACGCTGTGGAGGATGAAAGAGTTTATGATCAAGGGATAAAATGCTGAACGCCGTCTGGAATTTCGAGAGGCTGAGGGCTTAAAAGGAAGATCTGCGATAATCGTGGGCTGTGTATCAAAGCCGTAAGGTCGGCAGACCTGAATGGCTTTGGTGCATGGCAGTAAAATATGGAAATCAGGGGGAATGAAATTATGGTAACCTATTATAAAATCGGAGACATGTTTTGCGCGTCCGCGCACGGTGATCTGCCATATGAGAAAACAGAGAAACCGGCAGCAGGAACAAAGCTCACCTGGCTCTTTACCGGCGGACCTGGCAGCCGTCGCGCCTCATTTCTTGTAAACCATCCGGCAGAACTCTTCATGGAGAAAGAGGATGTCAGCTGGTTAAACACAAGCAAATTAAATACGTCCGCAGATGATAGACAGATCAAGGAGCTCCCGGCGGATCTCCTCGCGCAGCTCGATGCCGGAACACTCCGCGCGGTAAACGCGTCCCACCCGAAATTTGAGGAGATCCTGGCATATAAGCCGAAAGAGGGCAAAAAGCGTGTCCATGTTCTGGCGATCGGCGATGTGGGCAGCATGCTCTTAACAGGTCTCCATCTTCTCGGCGGAGATGTGATCTCCTCCATCGGAATCTGTGATATCTCCGACAAGGTGACTGCCCGCTGGGAGTTTGAGGAGAACCAGATCGCCTATCCGTGGGACTATGACGCGATGCCGGAGGTGGACGTTGTGGACCAGGATCACCTCTTTGACTGTGATGTGTTCGTATTCGTGGCCTCAAAGGGAATCCCGCCGGTCGGTTCCGGTGTCAAGGATGTCCGCATGTACCAGTTCGAGAACAACTCAAAGATCATCGGACATTACGCGAAGATGGCGAGAGAAAAGAACTTTAAGGGCTTATTCTGCGCCGTCTCCGATCCGGTGGACCCGCTTGCGAAGACCGCGTTCCTTGAGAGCAACAAGAATGAGGCAGGAGAGTACGACTGGATGGGGCTTCTCCCGGAGCAGATACAGGGATTCGGCCTCGGTGTTATGAATGCGAGAGCTGCATATTATGCAAAACGTGATCCGAGGTTTAAGCAGTT
The DNA here is from genome assembly GCF_003435535.1 of Desulfotomaculum sp. OF05-3. Taxonomy (NCBI): domain Bacteria; kingdom Bacillati; phylum Bacillota; class Clostridia; order Eubacteriales; family Desulfotomaculaceae; genus Desulfotomaculum; species Desulfotomaculum sp. OF05-3. The sequence continues at coordinate 67,990 of NZ_QWGO01000010.1, forward strand.
TTTGACGGAAGGCCGTTCCTTCGGACCGCACGGACAGGATCTCGTTATCGCGGATTCCATCGAAAACTACAACGATGAGCTCTCAAAAGAACTGACAAATCTCACCGTCACTGCAAACCTCCACATGCGCGCCATCGGCTACAAACCGTTCGTTGCCCCGGCGTTCTCATCCGGCGCGATCTCGATCCTGATGACGCTCAGAAAGCAGTGGCACTGCGGTTCCGTGTTCCTCGGCGGCGTTTACATGGGCGTGAAGAACCGCTATACAGAACATGGCCTCGAGACGGAGGCACTGGCGCTGCCGGATGCTTTGTATGAGAGGATCGTGTTCGCGGCTGAAAATCTTGCGAAGATCGTGTAGAGGTTGTTTCTGCGGCGAAGGCTAGAATATAGAAAAATGCTGATCTGATTTGTCCCGGCAGGTTTCCCGTATGTCGGGGAGAACTGCCGGGATTTTTATACGTGCCGTGTTGAGGATGGAAAGCCGTTGTTATAAAAATATCAGTGATCATGTATATTGAGTGAAGCAGATTTATCAGGGAGAGTGATACATCATGGAGAGTGACAGATTATTAGTTCTATATCCGCAAAAACGAGGCCCGGAGAAAGAACGGTCGCGTATGGACGAGGTTTTGAGGGCGGCGCTTGACGGGATCGATACCGAGATCGTGGAAGATATGGAAATTTTGGAGCAGGATCCCTTCAAATATCGTGGACGCAGACTCCTGTTTGCAGTTCCACTTGGGAGAAATGGCATCAACCGCGGTTACTACGAAGTTCTCGCCTGGCTGCGGGGCGGTGACCAGGTCCTCGCGGGGGCGACTGCTGGGATGATCATCGACGCGGAGAGCGAATTCTACACGAAAGCGACGGCAAGAGAGCTTGCGGTGGCGGCAAACCGCGCCGGATGTGCCTTTGTCGGCCGCCCGCTGGTGGAAGGAACCGCCTCCCTCGATAACTACCTGATCCAGGCTGCCAATATGAACACCGATCGGTTCGGCGCTTATAAAAAGAGCGCTGCGATCCTGGCACATCAAATTCTGGAAGAAACATGGCAGCCGAAAGAAGAATCGCACCTTCTGGTCCTTCACGCCTCAAACCACAGGACCTCCAATACCCTGGCGATTTGGCAGAAAGTAAAGGAGTGCCTGGATGAACGGATCAGGATTCAGGAGATCAACCTGCGAAACGGCACTCTCGTGGACTGTTCGGGATGTCCATACCAGATGTGCCTGCACTTTGGTGAGCAGGGAAAATGCTTCTACGGCGGAGCCATGGTGGAAAATATCTACCCGGCGGTCAAGTGGGCTGACGCGATCCTGCTCCTCTGTCCAAACTACAACGATGCCCTGTCCGCGAATATGACGGCGTTTATCAACCGCCTGACAGCCCTGTTCCGGACCACACGGTTCTACGACAAAGCCCTGTTCGGAATTATCGTATCCGGCTATTCCGGCAGTGACCTTCTCGCTGGGCAGCTCGTAACAGCCCTCAATATGAACAAGACCTTCTACCTCCCGGGCAATTTCTGCATGATGGAGACAGCCAACAACGCCGGTGCTGCCATGAAGCTTCCGGGTATCGAAGACAGGATCAAGGAATTTAGCGAAAAAATGACGCATATACTGATAAAAGAGACACAAAATAGCTGATACAATTTTTGAATTTCAAGCAATTGTGCGTCAAAACTTTACATCACGGAAGTGAACAACTGCAATTATGAGAAAAGCAACGAATAGCTGAAAGATTTCAGACGTTTACAAAAATTACTAATATTTGTTGCAAAAGTAACAATAGAGATGTATAATATGTTCGTAAGCTTCCTTTGCTGAAACATTGTGCAAAGGAACAGAAAAAGGAGGTAGAAAGATATGAGAAAGAGATTTTCCGCAGCAATGGCACTCGCATTATCCTGTGCAATGGTACTGACCGCTTGTTCCGGCGGCAGCAAACCGGCAGAGACCACAGCCGCAGCAGCAGCCGACACTACCGCGGCAGCAGCTGAAACAACAGCAGCCGCAGCAGCAGCCCCGAGTGGTGATGCCCAGAAGTTAACAATGGGTACTGGCGGAACCACCGGTACATATTACGCATTCGGTGGTGTAATCGCGAATGTATTAAACAGCAAAGACATCGGAGTGAACATTAACGTTCAGTCTACTGGTGCTTCCAAAGCAAATATCTACCTTGTAAACGACGGTGAAGCAGACCTCGCGATCGTACAGAACGACGTTATGGATTATGCTTACAACGGAACTGACCTCTTCGCAGAAGAAGGCGCAGCAAAAGATTTCACAACAGTTGCAGCCCTCTACGCTGAGGTTTGCCAGATCGTATCCTCCGGCGATATCAAATCTGTCGCTGACTTAAAGGGCAAGAGAGTATCCGTTGGTGACGCAGGCTCTGGTGTTGAGTTCAACGCACGTCAGATCCTCGAGGCTTATGACATCTCCTTCGATGATATCCAGGTCAACAACCTCGGATTCGGTGATTCCGCAGATGCGTTAAAAGACGGCAAGATCGATGCTTTCTTCTGTACAGCAGGCGCACCGACAACAGCGATCGTAGAGCTCGCTACAACAAACGCGATCAACCTTCTTGAGATCGATGACGAGCATGCGAAGAAGCTTGCGGATGCACATCCGTTCTACACAACATACGCAATCCCGGGCGGCTCCTATAAGGGCGTTGACGATGATGTTCAGACAGTTGCTATCAAAGCTACTCTGATCGCATCCCCGAAGCTTTCCGAAGAAACAGTTTATAACCTCACAAAGGCTATTTTCGATAATAAAGATGAGATCGCTTCCACACATGCAAAGGGCGAAGAGCTTGATCTCGAATATGCGGTTTCCGGTATTTCTGTTCCGTTCCATCCGGGTGCTGAGAAGTACTTCAAGGAAGTAGGAGCAATCAAGTAATTACCTTGAAAAACAGGAAAGTAAGATTCTTTACAGTGGCAGCAATAATCACGGCAATTATTGCTGCCACTCTTGCCTATACCTTACGAAGCGGAGACTATCTGGTCCTGAGGAACGGAGACACAAACGCAGAATATGCCCGCTTCCGGGTAAAAGAGGGGGATGAGTTTTCTGTAACGTTCATCCACTCGGTAAATAAGTATCCGTTGACGGACGTTTACGAGATCCGCGACCACAAGATCTACGTGATCCGCACGATCTACAATAATTTCGGTGCGGGCGTGCAGACAGAGATCGAGGATGGGCAGACGCTTACGTATGATGAAAACGGGGAGATGGTTGTTTCCGGGTTTGACAAGGAAATGCCGTATCTCTCATATATTGTGGGTACGGTCTCGGACCACACACTCACACTTCACGGAAAAGAAATCAGTTTGAGGGATCTCTGCGGACGAAACAGCAAAGTAGAGTTCTCCTGTGAACATAAAGGATTCTAAGCGTTAAAAGAGTTTCGGACATATCCGGCGCCTGTTTGTATAGGGGGTATACAGGGGCAGCGCCGGAAACGAAATATAAAGGAGGGATTGGTATGGCAGAGAAAGACAACATGAAAGTCAACACATCTCCGATGGCTGATGTGGAGACCGGTACCGCCGAAGACGTCGAAGCCATCATGAAAAAGTACGACCGTGAATCGAATACCCGAATCTGGGAAGGCACCCCGAAGCAGGTCATTCGTTTCCTTCTGGCAGCGTTTTCAGTTTTAATGCTCTATATGAACCTGTTTGCAAACTGGGATGAGCGTGTAAGACGTTCCCTGTTTGTCGGTTTTGTAATTATCCTTTCATTCCTGGTATATCCGATGAAAAAGGGAAGCTCAAAAAAGAATTCCGTTCCGATCTACGATATTATCCTTATGGTACTCGGAGCCGGTGCTTACTTCTATTTCGTATTTAACTTTAAAACAATTATCGGCCACGCGACACGAATCAGCCAGACAGAGGTTATCGTTGGCGTGATCGGTATCCTGATCTTAGCAGAAACATGCCGCCGCGTTGTAGGTATTCCGATCCTCTGTGTGGCGACATTCTTTGTGGGTTACGCGTTTTATAACGGACTTGGACAGGGCAGAGCCTTCGCGGTAGTCTTAAAGTCCATCGTTTACAACCTGTTCTATACGACGAGTGGTGTTATCGGTACTCCGATTGGTGTCTGCTCCACGTATATCGCACTGTTTATCCTGTTCGGCGCTTTCCTTGAGGCGACCGGTATTTCTGAATTCTTTATCCAGCTGGCAAACTCTCTGGCAGGCGCTTCCACAGGCGGACCGGCAAAGGTAGCGGTTATCTCCTCTGCTCTCTGCGGTATGGTATCCGGAAGCTCCGTTGGTAATACAGTAACGACCGGTTCCGTAACGATCCCGTTAATGAAGAAGACCGGTTATCAGGGTGAATTCGCAGGTGCCGTTGAGGCAGCTTCCTCCACCGGTGGACAGATCATGCCGCCGATCATGGGCGCCGCCGCATTCTTAATGGCTGAGATGGTAGGCGTTCAGTACGGCGAGATCGCGATGAGAGCGATCTTCCCGGCACTCCTCTACTTCACAGGTATCTTCATTACTGTACACCTTGAGGCAAAGAGACTTGGCTTAAAGGGTATCCCGAAGGATGAGCTTCCGAAATTCGGACCGTTATTTGTCCGTCAGGGTTATCTTCTTATTCCGTTAGTTGCCCTTGTTGCAATGGTTATGATGGGCTACACGATGTCCCGTGCAGCGATCATCGCTACCGCCCTTGCAATCCTTGTCAGCATGCCGAATAAAGAAACAAGAATGAACCCGACAAGATTCATCAACGCGTTGGAGGCAGGCGGTAAGAATACACTTTCCGTAGCTGTTGCCTGCGGCGTTGCCGGAATCATCGCCGGTGTCGTAACAATGACCGGTCTTGGACAGCTCCTGATCTCCGCAATCGTCGGCGTTGCCGGTGACCGCGTGATCGTAGCATTATTCCTTACCATGCTTACCTGTATCGTTCTTGGTATGGGCGTTCCGACAACTGCAAACTACATCATTATGGCTACCACATGTGCTCCGATCCTTGTAAATGGTATGGGAATCAACAAGATCGCTGCCAACATGTTCGTATTCTACTTCGGTATCGTAGCAGATATCACACCGCCGGTTGCTCTTGCAGCTTACGCAGGATCCGCGATCGCGAAATCCAACCCGATGAAGACCGCGTTAAATGCATCCCGTCTTGCGATCGCAGCGTTCATCGTACCGTATATCTTCGCGTTTAACCCGGCAATGTTATTTATCGATACAGGCGTTCTCGGTGTTGTAACGATCATCGTAACATCCCTGATCGGTCTGTTCGGCGTTGCAGCCGGTCTTGAAGGCTATATGTTCGCGAACCTGAATGTGATCGAGAGACTCTTATCCATCGTCGGAGGTCTCTGCCTGATCATTCCGGGAACCGTGACAGACATTGTCGGTATCGTTCTTGTCGGAATTTCAGCGGCGCTGCAGATCATGAAAAAGAAGAAAGCGGCTGTGGCATAGAAGAAATGGATGAAAGTTATATCGGAGTATATTGCAAAGGAAATTTGCATATGATATAATGGCTAAGAAAGAAATAGAACATAGTTCAAATTTACACAAAATGAAACCCCTCAGAGCGGCATCTCTGAGGGGTTTCTTCTCGTTTTATGTAGTTGAGCATCTACAGGTTAGTTACCGATCCAGTTTACTGTCTAACCATTTGATGATGTAGTGACACACCACACCAGCCATGACAGCAACTATAAAAGAAAAAACATAATCCAAATTTACACCTCCTTTCTGTCACCAGATTGGAGTGGGTAACGAGACGAGTATATCATAGGCAGGAGAAAATTGATAGTTACTCCAGTATAAAACAGAGATAAAAAATAGACTTTTGCGAGGAATATTTGTGTATGAGGAGATCCCTGTTTTCATTGATTTTATCTTGCAAGCGACATTAAAGTATGCTACACTTTCCGTAAAGTTTACCACTGTATCTGCGTAAAGAGAGGAAGGAAAAACGATGGAATTATTATATGGAAGTACCCGCGGCGGGGAGACTGGCGTGACAGCATCCCAGGCAGTGTTAAAAGGACTTGCAGATGACGGCGGTCTCTACGTTCCGGAGCGCATCCCGACGTTGGACGTGACGATGGACGAGCTTGCCGGAATGACATATCAGGAGACGGCATACGCAGTTATGAAACAGTTCCTGACCGATTACACGGAAGAAGAACTGAAATACTGTATTTCCCATGCATACGATGAGAAATTCGACACAGAGGAGATTGCACCGCTCGCAAAGGCGGACGGCATGTATTTCCTGGAGCTGTTCCACGGAAAGACGATCGCTTTCAAGGATATGGCACTCTCCATTCTGCCGTACCTTATGACAACGGCTGCAAAGAAGAACCATGCGAAGAACGAAATCGTGATCCTGACCGCTACATCCGGAGATACCGGAAAGGCAGCTATGGCCGGATTCGCTGACGTTCCGGGAACAAGAATCATCGTCTTCTATCCGAAGAACGGAGTAAGCCGCGTCCAGGAGCTTCAGATGCTGACCCAGAAGGGCGCAAACACATCTGTAGTCGGAATCGAAGGAAACTTTGATGATGCCCAGACAGGTGTAAAGAAGATCTTTGGCGATAAAGAATTCGCGAAAGAACTGGATGCTATGGGATTCCAGCTTTCCTCTGCAAATTCCATAAACATCGGCCGCCTTGTTCCACAGGTCGTTTACTATGTATACGCCTACGCGAAGCTTCTCGCAAACGGTGAGATCGAAAAAAATGAGAAGGTCAACGTCGTAGTTCCGACCGGAAACTTCGGAAACATCCTGGCAGCGTACTTCGCAAAACAGATGGGTGTTCCGTTCGGCAAGCTGATCTGCGCGTCCAATGACAATAAGGTCCTGTATGACTTCTTCCGGACAGGCACATACGATAAGAACCGTGAGTTCATCCTGACCACATCCCCGTCCATGGACATCCTCGTCTCCAGCAACTTAGAGCGCCTGCTCTACTTAAGCTGCGGAAGAGATGCCGCAAAGACAAAGGCGATGATGGAGCAGCTCTCCACAAACGGAAAATACGAGATCACTGAGGACATGAAGGAATTCATGAAGGACTTTGCCGCAGGCTACGCAGATATGGAAGAGAATGCGAAGGAGATCCGGAAAGTATTCGATGATACCGGATACCTGATTGACACACACACAGGCGTCGCAGCAGCCGTTTACGAGCAGTATAAGGCGAAGACCGGCGATACCACAAAGACTGTGATCGCATCCACAGCAAGCCCGTACAAGTTCTCCAGAAGTGTTATGGAGGCAGTTTTCGGAAAGAAGGAAGATGCCGATGAGTTCGCCCTGATCGACGAGATGGAGCGCATTTCCGGTGTGAAGATCCCGCAGGCGATCGAGGAGATCCGCGACGCGAAGATCCTCCACAACCGCCAGTGCAAGCCGGAGGAAATGGAAGAAACTGTGAAACAAACCTTTTCAAAGTAGGGTAAATCGGTTATAATAAAATTATCATGACAACAGTACCTGTTGGGAATAGATGGCGTCTGCTCCGCATATAAATGGAAACAGACGGCAGATCCGGCGGGACAGGCTGTTCTGTCAAAATAACGATTCAAATGGAGGCCTATATGTTAGTAACAGCGAAAGAAATGCTTGAGAAAGCAAGAGACGGCAAGTACGCAGTAGGACATTTCAACATCAACAACCTTGAGTGGACAAAAGCGATCCTGCAGACAGCAGAGGAACTGAGATCCCCGGTTATCCTGGGTGTTTCAGAGGGCGCAGGAAAATACATGACAGGCTTTAAGACCGTAGTAGGTATGGTAAACGGTATGCTGGAAGAGATGAAGATCACTGTTCCGGTAGCTCTTCACTTAGACCATGGTACCTACGAGGGATGCTTAAAGTGCATCGATGCTGGATTCTCCTCCATCATGTTCGACGGTTCTCACTACCCGATCGAAGAGAACGTTGAGAAGACAAAAGAACTGATCCGTATCTGCCGTGAAAAGGGAATGTCCCTCGAGGCAGAGGTTGGAGCGATCGGCGGCGAGGAAGACGGCGTGATCGGTATGGGCGAGTGTGCAGACCCGAACGAGTGCAAGATGATCGCTGACCTCGGAGTTGATATGTTAGCAGCAGGTATTGGAAATATCCATGGAAAATATCCGGCAAACTGGAAGGGCTTAAGCTTTGAGACACTTGCAGCTGTCAAAGAGGCTGTAGGCGATATGCCGCTCGTTCTCCACGGCGGTACCGGTATTCCGGAAGACATGATCAAGAAAGCGATCTCCCTCGGCGTAGCAAAGATCAATGTTAACACCGAGTGCCAGCTCGCGTTCGCAGACGCTACAAGAAAGTACATCGAAGCAGGAAAAGACCTTGAAGGAAAGGGATTCGACCCGAGAAAACTCCTTGCGCCGGGTGCAGAAGCGATCAAGGCGACCGTAAAGACAAAAATGGAGTTATTCGGTTCTGTCGGCAAAGCTGACTAAGCCGTTTAGCTTGCATTATCATGCAGTTAAAAATGTTCTCCCTAGTATCAGGGAGAACATTTTTTCAAGCTAAAATTGAAATTCAGCCGAAATACCCTGGCAGACCATGATTGGAACAGGCTGAATATTTACAGGTAATTCTCATACTTTTTAAAGTACGATTTCACCCCATGCCATAACGGGCAGCTTATACAGAATTGAGGAGGAAAACTATGAGCGAAACTATCAATGTGGAGGCAATCTTCGGAGAGAACGTCTTTAATGACTCCGTGATGAAGGAACGCCTTCCGAAAAGCGTCTACAAGAAATTAAAGCAGACCATCGAGGATGGCAGCGAGCTGGATCCGACGATCGCGGACGTGGTTGCCCATGCGATGAAAGACTGGGCAGTCGACAACGGCGCGACCCACTATACCCACTGGTTCCAGCCCCTTACCGGTGTGACCGCTGAGAAACATGATTCCTTTATCGGAAATTTTGATTCTCAGGGAAAAGTTCTGATGGATCTCTCCGGAAAAGAGCTGATCAAGGGTGAGACCGACGGTTCTTCTTTCCCGTCCGGCGGCCTGCGCGCGACCTTCGAGGCCCGCGGATATACCGCTTGGGACTGCACTTCCGCGGCATTCTTAAAGAAAGATGCAACCGGCGTAACACTCTGTATCCCAACCGCCTTCTGTTCCTACAGAGGCGAAGCCCTCGATAAAAAGACCCCGCTTCTCCGCTCCATGCAGGCCATCGACAAAGAGGCGACAAGAATCTTCCACCTTTTCGGACACACAGAAGTAAAGCGTGTTACCCCGTCCGTAGGACCGGAGCAGGAGTACTTCCTGATCGATCGCGACAAATATTTAAAGAGAAAAGACCTGATCTACACCGGACGTACCTTATTCGGCGCGATGCCGCCGAAGGGACAGGAGATGGATGACCACTATTACGGTGTTATCCGCGAGCGGATCGGTTCCTATATGAAAGAGTTAAATGAAGAGCTCTGGAAGCTGGGCGTTACCGCAAAGACCCAGCACAACGAGGTCGCTCCGGCACAGCACGAGCTGGCAACGATCTACACAAAGGCAAACCTTGCCGTTGACCACAACCAGATCGTTATGGAGACAATGAAAAAGGTCGCAAACCGTCACGGTATGGCGTGCCTGCTCCATGAGAAACCGTTCCAGGGCGTCAACGGTTCCGGTAAACATAACAACTGGTCCCTGGCTTCTGACACCGGTATCAACATGCTGGATCCGGGTGTAACACCGCATGAGAATATCCAGTTCCTTCTGGTTCTTGCCTGCATTATGAAAGCAGTTGACCGCCATGCGGATCTGCTCCGTCAGTCCGCGGCTGTTCCGGGAAATGACTTCCGCCTTGGCGCTCAGGAGGCACCGCCTGCGGTCATCTCCATCTTCGTCGGCGAGCAGCTTGAGGACGTGATCGACCAGCTGATCTCCACAGGCTCCGCGACCCACTCCAAGACCGGCGGTACCTTAAAGACCGGTGTTACCACTCTTCCGGACTTTGATAAGGACGCAACCGACAGAAACCGTACATCACCGTTCGCGTTCACCGGAAATAAGTTCGAGTTCCGTATGGTCGGCTCCTCCGACTCTGTTTCCTCCGCAAACGTTGTATTAAATACCATCGTCGCTGAAGCGTTCAAAGAGGCGGCTGACGAGCTTGAAAAGGCAGAAGATTTTGATCTCGCTGTCCATGATATGATCAAGAAGCTTCTCGCTGATCACCGCCGCATCATCTTCAACGGCAACGGTTACAGCGAGGCGTGGGTAGAAGAGGCAGAGCGCCGCGGACTTCCGAACTTAAAGTGCATGGTAGACGCGATCCCGTCCCTCGTTACCGAGAAAGCGTTCAAGCTGTTCGGTGACTTTGGTGTATACACGAAGGAAGAGCTGGTGGCAAGAGCGGAGATCGAGTATGAGTCCTACGCGAAATCCGTAAATATCGAGGCGAAGGCGATGATCAATATCGCAGGAAAGCAGCTGATCCCGGCTGTTGTCCGCTACACAACCGTTCTCGCTCAGTCCTTAAGCGCTGTGAAGGCTGCATGCCCGGAAGCTGACAACAGTGTCCAGACAGAGCTTCTCATCGAAGTTTCAGATCTTCTCTCCGACATGAAGGTTGCCCGCGCGAAGCTTGAAGACCTGGTAGAAGAGTATCAGCACATCGACAGCATGGAAAGGCGCGCCCACTTCTGCTACGACGAGATCATCCCGGCGATGCAGGCTCTGCGTGACCCGGCAGACCAGCTTGAAATGATCGTAGACAAAGAATACTGGCCGATTCCGAGCTATGGGGATATGATCTTTGAGGTGTAAGAGACCTCTAAATAAGAATACATAGTATGACAATAAAAACGCCGCCCTGCGGGAGAAGATCCTGCGGGGCGGCGTGTTTTTTACTGACACAGAGTCTGATATTACAGTCTTACTTCGGTCCACTAGTCTGATATTCGGACAAATTCGACGACGAAGAAGAACTTGGTCTTCCCGGCACAGTCGTACTGGAAGAACCGGAACCATAGTTATAGTACGCATTAGCGCTTCCCGGTCCGGCCACGTTGCCGGTGTCTGTATAATAATTGTTATTGCTGCCTGCTGCATTGCCGCCCGGCACTGTAGTTGATGCAGAGCCAGAACTGGAGCTTCCGGAACCTGAGCTGCTGTTGGAGTATCCAGGTCCGCTGGTCTGATAACTGCCGGAGGTGCTTGTTCCACTGTTGGAAGTGGAAGTAGATGTACTGTTTGAAGTTCCCGGACCGCCTGTCTGGTAATTACCAGCCGACATACCCGTATTCGTCTGGGAAGATCCGGCAGTCGTGGCTCCGGTCGCAGTGGTCGTCGAACCACCCGGCGCGGATCCAGCCGCAGCATTTCCGCTTCCGCTATTACCCGTAGTAATCCCACTCTGCGCATTCCCCGCCGCCGGAGTACCTATATAATTTCCGTTCGCCACAGTCCCGGCCGTTCCCGGCGTATAAACACTTCCCGCCGAGCCGCCGTCGATCGCGGACGTCTCACTCAGGCACACACCGCTCTGGTTAAACGTATAATTCACATTATTCACAACAAATGACCCGTTCACGATCATCTTGCCATCCGCCGGATTCAGATAATAATACCTTCCGCCGTCATTCAGCCAGCCCGTGATCATATGTCCGGCCTGATTGAAATAATACCAGCTCTTATCGATCTGCTTCCAGCCCACCGCCATCACACCGGATACGGTGTCCATATAATACTTATTCGTTCCGTCACTCTGCCATCCGATGACCATCCGCCCGTCGGTGTGGAGATAGTAGAACTTTCCGTCAAGCTGCATCCATCCGGTCATCAGCTTTCCTTCATTATTGAAGTAATACCAGTAACCGTCAAGCTTCGTCCAGCCAGCCGCCATCGCGCCGCTTGCGTCAAAGTAGTACAGCAGGCCGTCGATCGTCTGCCAACCCGTCAGCATCGTTCCATCCTGCTGGAGGAAATACCGCTTTCCATCAATATCCGCCCATCCGCGGACAAGCTTACCGTCGCTGTTAAAGTAGTAATACTTCCCGTCCATCTTCCGCCATCCGGTCACCATAGAGCCGTTGCCACGCATATAGTAATAATCGTTTCCGATCCGCAGCCATCCGGTCACCATCGCACCGTTTAACAGGTAATAATACGTTCCATCAACCTGAATCCAGTCCTTCGCCATCGTACCGTCGGAGTTTAAGTAATACCACGCGTCCTCCGCCTTCAACCATCCGGTCTTCATCTGTCCGGTAGCAGGGAGAAGGTAGTAATACTGGTTGTCGAGAAGCAGCCAGCCCTTAAACTGGGTTCCGTCCGCGTTCAGATAATACCAGCTCTGCCCGTCATTGATCCAGCCCGTCTGCTTTACATAATTCTTATAATAATACCATTTATCCCCGATCAGCCGCCACCGGTTCGCCGGAAGCTTGCTGCTCAGATCCTTAAAGGTAAAGTTGATATCCACATTTCCGGTGATGCCGTTTACAGTACCCTGATTTGATGCCTGCCAGAGGGCAGCACCCTGATAAGTCGGCTTCGAGTCATAACGGGCAATCCAGACATCATAGTGGACCTTCGTCATATCGATCTTATTGCTGATCCAGTAGTCGTTGGTATACACCATCGGATAATATCCAGCCGTCTCAACCTTCTTACAGAACGCGTTTATGATATCCGCGATCTGGGACGGCGTCAGCCCGTTCATTTCCTGCGCTTCCACATCGAGGACCACCGGATAGGAGATCGGATAATCCTTGATGAGATTCAGAACAAAATCCGCGTCGGACTCCGCCATCGCCGTAGTCGTTGCGTAAGAATAAAGGTAAACACCGACGCGGAGGCCCGCCGCCGCTGCCCCGCGCACATTCGCATCAAAATACGGATCCACCGCATTGTTATACCGGGTACCGATCATCGCAAACTGGATATCATCAGCGGCGACCGCGGACCAGTTGATATTCTGCTGCCACTGGGAAACATCGACGCCCCGGGACAGGATACCGGTAAGCACGGAACCGTCGCTTCCGATATAGGAGCCGGACGCGTTCTTCTGCCAGACGGCCGCCAAGGCCGGGAGCGCCGGTGACACTGCGGAAAAAGCCATGACGGCACTTAAAAGAAGCGCCGCCGCCCGTTTCTTTTGTCTCATGGAAATCCCCCTTTAAAAGTTGTATATAAAAATTCTTATCTTGCAAGCTGACAGACCTGATGCCGGATGTAACTGCCGGTACCAGGCAGCGCTGTACTTCCGAAACCGTCGATCAGCTATAAAAAAGATCCCGGGATAACTGTATTCCTGTCACAGCTCCATCCCGGGACTCTATGGACGTTATCTGCGTATTTTCAGTATAGCATAAAATTACAGATACGTCTTGCGAAAATTCGATTGAAAATGCGGCGATTATTCGGCTTTTCCGGACCAGTTCCCTGACCTGCGTTCTTACGAATGTCGCACCAGGAAAGCTGCAGACCGCCAGTATGGTTATCTCAGTGTCCCGCCGTCTCCGATTCCAAGAAATTCCGGTGCGGTGATGATCTTCTTATAAAACCGCTTCGCATACCGGTACATCACGATCGTATAATCGCCAAACTCCTCGCCAACACTGCTCTTATACACCGCCCACAAACACCACAAGAATCCGCCGAGTGCGATATACGCGTAGTAGACGAACCGCTCCTCGGCTGTCGGTTCCCTGTGCAGGTATGTTGTAATCAGCTTCTCGACCTCAAGATCATTATAATAAGAATAGATCGCGCACATACTCACGTCGATCAGCGGATCGCACATACCGGAATATTCCCAGTCGATCAGGCGGAGATCCCCATTCGGCAGGAACAGAAAATTATCGCAGACACTGTCGATATGGGACAGAACCTTCGGACGGTTCAGACGGTCGAGGCGGTCCAGCAGTGTCATCATATGGGACTTTACTTCCGGATAATCCTCAAAAAGCTTCTTCTCATATCCGCGGCACAATGCCTCATAGAAGGTGATCCGCTCCCGGATATCAAAAGAATGGTCCACATGGAGCTTGGAATCATGAAGCTTCTCCACAAGCGCCATGCACCGCGCCACATCGTCCCAGTTGCGCGGATCGCTGTTGCGGGCCCCCTCATAATATTCGGAGATCTTATAACCGGTCTCCCCGTTCATGTATACAACATGCTCGGTGATCCCGTAATCCTTTACCGCGTCATAGACCGCCTTTTCCTGTTTCCGGTTGATCAGAAGCTCCGTCCCCGGTCCCGGAATCCGGCAGATATAGGATTTATCATGGACCTTAAAAAGGAACGATTTATTTGTCATACCCGTCTTCAGACACTTGATTCCTGTGATTTCAGACTCCGGAACCTGAAGTACCCTGGAGATCAGCTCCATAGCAATATTGTCGGAGTGGTTCCGGTAGCGCTCATCGAACAGGCGGAGCTCTTCCAGATTCTCGAATTCGTAAACCTGATTCTCCGGCTGTTTATTGATGTACATTTCCGGCACCGGGAAATGGTGTTTGCCCGGAAGATGGCTGTCGACCTCACCGTTTAAGAGATCCGCGAGAACCTGTTCCCAGTACATCTGCTCTGTTCCGGGGGTATGATAGTATTCCTCGAGGATCGGGAAGAATTTTTCCGAGAACTCCTTCGAGAAGAACACCGGTCCGTACATGACCCAGGAGTCCTCACCGCCAACCTTGACACCGGTGAGCAGACCTTTTTTGCTCGTCTCGAGGCACCACTCGGAAGTTTCTCCCTTCATAAATACAGAAGAGTACCACGCACCGCACTCGTAGGTGTGATACATATTGCTGCGCATCCAGTTGTCGGAAGAGAGGAGATAGGTGTTCCTTCCGATAAAACACTCCCGGGCGCGGTAGAGTGTCGTAAGCGTATTCTTGTTGTGGTATTCCGGGTTATAGAGGAGCTTCACGCCGAACTTATCAATCAGGTATTCGAACTTCTCCTTTAAATAACCGACAACGATCGTGATATCCGTGACACCGGCCTCGTGGAGCTGTTTGATCTGGCGCTCGATCATGCGCTCGCCGTAGACCTCAAGAAGTCCCTTCGGTGTCTCAAACGTCAGCGGAACAAATCTTGACCCGAATCCCGCCGCAAGGATCACGGCGCTGTCCATCCGGTAATTCCTTAAAAGCTCCACACCGCCCTTTAACAGGGAATAAGATCCGTCCGCCGGATCAAAGGTAAAAAGCTCCCGGTCCAGACCTTCCTTCACGAGATGGTTGCAGGTTCCGAGAGAAAGATTCATCGCCGCCGCAAGCTCCCGCTGTGTCATCTTGTTGTTCTCATAAATATTTCTGCAGAGTAATCCCAAACGATCCATAGCAATCCTCCGAATCAAAGGTGATTCCGTCACTTATTATTGCTGTTTAATAATAAGGAAGAAACTGATAAAATGAACATGTTCAAAAAACAAAAAATAATAGATGTATATGAACATTATATCACGTACTTCTGATAATACAAGATAATATTTTGAACATGGAAATACTATGTTCAAAATATATTAGAATATGTAATGAAATGAACATGCGATAATGACACGGTCCTGCCACAAAGCTGCCACAAAGTGGCAAAATGGGCATATTGTACTAATATCTATACAAAAACAGCCAAAATCGCCATCTGCGTAAGAATTTCGTAAGAAAATTAAAACAAAAAAGGTATGGAAATTCTTAAGAAAATATACTATAATACCAGTGTATTCGAGGTACAGAGTATTTCTGGAAGCGAAGTAAGATAGTTCCTTTTATTAGAAATTCTTCATTTTTTGTAAAAAAACTATTGATAATTTTACTTATCGGAAGTATAATGGCTTCGTAATGCAATTAGGAATTTCAAAAAGCGTTTCAAAAAAACAAAAGGAGAGTGCATTAATTATGAGAAAGCAGACTAAAATTGCTGCAGTAGTATCCGCAGCAGCTCTGTTAGCATTAGGCGCTTCCATGACATCTTTCGCAGCTTCCAAGGGAACCTGGATGATGGTTGATGGCGAGTGGTATTGCTACGACAAAAACGGTGACGCATATACAAACGTATTCTGCTCCAGCAATGGTAAAGAGTACTACGTAGGAGATGACGGACAGCTTGTTCGTTCCGAGTGGGTTGACTACGATGGTTCCTACTATTTTGTAAACAGCAGCGGTGCTAAGATCACAAACGACTGGAGATTAACAACTCCGTACGATGATGACACAGCTGACGAGGAGTGGTACTACTTCAAGTCCAACGGTAAGAGAGCCGAGAACGAGAAGATCACTTACAAGGGAAAAACATACTACTTCGATACAGACGGAAAGATGCTCACAGGTTGGGTAACAACTGGTGACGGCGCAACATCCGTTAACGAAGCTACTGGTTATGAGAAAGACCACACATTCTACTGTGACGAGACAGGTGCTCGTGTAGAGGGTGCATGGGTTAAAGACACAGAGCCGGGCACAGACGATGACGATGCAGATGCAGACGAGTACTGGTACTACTTAAAGAAAGCTACCGGTAAGCCGGCAACAGGCAAGCAGTCCAACATCAATGGTCAGATCTACCTCTTCAACGAGGAAGGTCAGATGCAGTATGGCTGGGTAGCTCGTTCTGATTCTTCCACAAAGAACTTTGTTCAGTTAGACAAGGAAGATGAAGAGCAGGATATGATCCTCTTAAGCGAGTATGCAGACAGCGAAGTTTACTACTGCGGTGATGAGGATGATGGACACGCAAAGAAGAATAAATGGTTAAAGACATGGCTTCCGAGTGATACAGAAGAAGAGGAAGATGACAAAGAGTGGTTCTGGTTCGACAAGAACGGTAAACTCTACAGAGCATCTGGTTCTGACGCTACTGTAAAGGCTCAGAAGTATAAACTCGAAGAGGGCGACCTCGTTTATGATGGTGGTAGCATTACTGGTGTAGAAAAGAAGAAAGTTAACTCCAAGGATTACTGGTTCAGACCGGATGGTGTTATGCTTGCTAAGTTCTACATGATTGGTGACAATATGTACTACTTCGGCGGATCTGATGACGGTTCTATGAAGACTGGTTCTCAGACAGTAAAAGACAACACTGGTGATTCCTATAAGTTCTACTTCTATACAAAGGATACTTATGGATACAAGAAGGGTGCCGGTGTAGTAGGTAACCAGAGCAACAAGCTTTACTACTATGGTATGCTTATCCAGGCTGACGATTACAAATATCAGTTAGCTACAATTACAAAAGATGGCGTAGACTACAGCTTCATTGTTAACTCCAATGGTACAATTCAGCACTCCAAGAGCACTGAGTATAAAGAGGATGGCGATGTATTAATCGCAACAGGTATTAAGATTGCAGGAAAATCTACAGAAACTAAGTTTGTAGAGAACGGTCAGTTCAAGTATGCAATCAGCAATGAAGCTAACAACTGGGATACTGTATCTAAGAATGTTAATGACATTGATATGAGCGGTTTCGTTCAGGGTAAGTAATCCAAGTGATTAATTAAAATTAGAAATTCTAATTGCAAACATGATGGGCAGGAAGTGATTCCTGCCCATTTTTTGCATAATTTTTGTATAAACGTAAACAGATGGAGAAAAATCTTCGCCTGAATTGTGTAATCAGCATTCATATAGCAAAATCAGGCAGGGAAATAATCCCTGCCTGAAATCGTTTTGCAATTAGAATTTCTAATTCAAGATATTATTGAATAGATTACTGGAAGAAGTTTCCAAGATTTACATCGATAACATCTTTCTTGATAGTCTTTGTATCTTCGATAGCGTATTTAGCCTGACCATCTTTTACGAATGTTGTCGGAATAACAACGTCCTTACCATCTTTGTCTTTCTGAGTATAAGCGCCAGTCTTAACTAATACATCGCCGTCTTCCTTATACTCTGTATTTGCTGAGTGCTGGATTGTACCATTGGAGTTAACGATGAAGCTGTAATCAGTACCATTAATCTTAATTGTAGCTACCTGATACTTGTAATCATCAGCCTGAATCTGGAGACCATACCAGTAAAGCTTGTTGCCCTGGTTACCAACTACACCAGCGCCCTTGCTAAGACCGTGATTACCATCCGGAGTCTTGTAGGATGCAGCCTGATCTTTTGTATAGAAGTAGAACTTATAAGTATCACCAGTATTGTCCTTAATGGACTGAGAACCAGTCTTCATGGAACCGTCATCGGATCCACCGAAGTAGTACATAGCATCGTTGATTAAGTAGAACTTAGAAAGCATTACGCCATCTTTTGTGAACCAGTAATCCTTGGAGTTAACTTTCTTCTTGGAGATAACACCTGTAGATTCATTAGCGTCTTTCTTAAGAGTACCCTCATCAAGTTTGTACTTCCAAGCGTCAGATGCTGTTGCAGAACCTTTGTTTTCGCCGCTTCTGAAGAGTACACCGTCCTTATCGAACCAGAACCACTCTTTGTCATCATCCTCTTCAGATGTGTTGTCCGGAAGCCATGTCTTTGTCCACTTATTCTTTTTAGCGTGTCCGTCATCCTCGTCGCCGCAGTAGTAAACTTTGCCTGTTGCTTCTTCCATAGCGATCTCGTTGTCATCCTCGTCAAGACGAAGGAACTTAACGTCAGAATCAGTTGCCTCTGCTACCCAACCATACTGCATCTGGCCATATTTGTTGAAGAGGTAAATCTGACCATTGATGTTGGACTGTTTGCCTGTTGCCGGCTTACCAGTTGCCTTCTTTAAATAGTACCAGTACTCATCCTCATCGGCATCGTCATCAGATACGCCCGGAGCTGTATCCTTAATCCATGCACCCTCCACACGAGCACCTGTCTCGTCACAGTAGAATGTATGACCATCTTCGAAGTCTGTTGCTTCGTTAACGTTTTCTTTCTTATCACTTGTTGTTGTTACCCAACCTGTGAGCATCTTTCCGTCTGTATCGAAGTAGTATGTTTTTCCTTTGTAAGTAACCTTTTCGCCTTCAGCTCTCTTACCATTGGATTTGAAGTAGTACCACTCCTCATCAGCGCTCTCGTCATCGTACGGAGTTGTTAATCTCCAGTCGTTTGTGATCTTAGCACCAGCGCTGTTTACGAAGTAGTAGTTTCCGTCGTACTCAACCCATGCAGAACGAACGAGCTGTCCATCCTCACCTACATAGTACTCTTTACCATTGCTGGAGCAGAATACGTTCTCGTATGCGTCACCGTTTTTGTCGTAGCACTGCCACTCGCCATCAACCATCATCCAGGTTCCCTTGGAAGCTGCGAAAGATGTCATGGAAGCGCCTAATGCTAACAGAGCTGCTGCGGATACTACTGCAGCAATTTTAGTCTGCTTTCTCATAATTAATGCACTCTCCTTTTGTTTTTTTGAAACGCTTTTTGAAATTCCTAATTGCATTACGAAGCCATTATACTTCCGATAAGTAAAATTATCACAAGTTGCGGGAGTGGGGAAAATCAGACGGGGGAGGAGATGGGAGAGAGGAACGGGAAGATAAAATTAAGAATAATTTCACAAAAAGGAAGTAAATTCCCACCGGGGCAAGTTGCTATAAAAGTCGAAGGATGTTATAATATAATAGATTTTTTATGAGGTGACGAAAGGAAGTAAATTCATGGCAAACAGAATAAAGAAGAAAGAGGAGACGAAAAGCAGCTATCAGGATAATGTTGCTTTGATCATGGGGGCATTTACGCTGATCGTTCTCTGCGTGCTTCCGCTGGTGTTCCACGATTTCTATTTTGATATTCTGGAGACAAAATATCAGTTTTATAGTGCAGCTGCAATCGCAGCACTCGTGATCATGGGCGGATATGGCCTGGCGAGCGGGAAGATGATCGAGTGGTTCTCAAAGTTTAATTTCCAGACATGGAGAAAGAGCATGAATGTGTGCGACTGGGCAATGCTGGTATTCTGGATCTGCAATGTGCTCTCTTGGATATTCTGCAAAGATTGGAAATGGGAAGCGTTCTGGGGGACATCCGGACGTTATAATGGCGTGTTTCTTATGACCGTTTACATGGCTTCCTACTTTCTTGTAACCAGATTCTTTAAATTAAAACAATGGTATCTGGATGCATTCCTTGCAGTCGGTATCTTTGTATGCGTATTTGGAATCACGGATTATTTCCAGATGGATATTCTGGGATTTAAGGTAAACATGATGGATGAACAGAAAGCAATCTACACATCCACATTTGGCAACATCAATACTTATACGATTTATGTGGCGGCACTCTTAGCTGTTTCGATGGTTCTGTTCACACAGGAGAAGAACCAGAAGAGAATGCTCTGGTACTTCGGAAATATGGTATTATCAAGCTTTGCACTGATCATGGGTACCAGTGATAACGCGTACCTGTCCTTAGCGGCGATCTTTGGCCTGGCTCCGTTATGGTTATTCAGGACGAAGACAGGACTCCGCAGATATGTGATCTCCGCAGCCACATTTGTTACGGTGATCCTTTGCATCAATGGGATCAACCAGGCATATGCGTCTTCTGTACTTGGAATCGACAGTGCGTTTGGTCTGATTGCAAAGCAGAAATTCCTTCCGGTTCTTGCGGCACTTCTCTGGATCGCGAGTGCAGCACTTGTTGCTAGGAGCAGAAAGCCGCAGGCGCTGATGAACCGCACAAGCTCTGATGAGATGAATAAGATCGCGGTTTATATCTGGCTTGGCGTTATTGCTGTTGTGTGCCTTGGGGTTGTTTTTGTACTCTATGACGCAAACGCAGCGGGACATGCGGACAAATACGGTGCGATCAGTTCCTATGTCGTTTTTGATGATAACTGGGGAACACAGCGTGGTTATGTATGGAAGCGGGCAGTCGAGATCTTTACGAAGAAACTGACTCCGATTCAGAAGGTATTCGGATACGGCGCAGATACTTTTGCGCTTCTCATGCAGTACTATTTCCCGGCGGACATGCAGAATGGAAAGATGGTTATCTTTGACAGCGCTCATAACGAGTATTTGCATTATTTAGTTACCATTGGATTCGCCGGTATGGCATCTTATATTGTATTTATGATGTCTTCTGTTGTGGCTATGGCAAAGCGAATGAAAGAGCAGCCGGTCGTTGCGGCGGTTATGCTGGCTGTTTTAGCATACATGATCCAGGCGACTGTTAATATCAATCTGCCGATCGCTATGCCGATTATTCTGCAGCTGCTTGCTATGGGTGTTGGATGCAGGAAGACGGCGGTCAGTGAAGAAAAGAAAGACTGAGTAAGTAAATAAAACATATGAGACAATAATGGGGCAGGCAGATTTCTGCCCCATGGGAGGAAATATTATGATGCAGGCAGTCATCATGGCCGGTGGAAAGGGAACGAGACTGGCAGCACTTACAAAGGACGAGATTCCGAAGCCGATGGTTCCGGTTGCCGGAAAGCCGCTGCTTTTATGGCAGGTGGAGCGGCTGAAGGAGAACGAAATTACAGATATTATCATGGTGATCGGACATCTTGGCGATAAGATCAAGGAATACTTTGGTGATGGAGAAAAATTTGGTGTTTCGATCCGGTATTTTGAGGAGACAGAGCCGCTTGGAACAGCGGGATCTTTCTATTATTTAAAGGATATGATCCACGGGGATCGGTTTGTCATGATGTCCGGAGATCTGTTCTTTGATATCGATTTTCAGCGGATGATCCGCTTCCATGAAGAAAAAGGTGCGGTGGCGACGCTGTTTGTACATCCGAATGGGCATCCGTTTGATTCGGATCTTCTTGTGCTCGACAAAGATGACAAGATCACGGCGTTTGATTCCAAGCATAATGTGCGGGATTATTGGTATAAGAACTGCGTAAACGCAGGTATTTTTGTATTTGAAAAGAAGATCTGTGACTATGTGCCGGAGCCGGTGAAACGGAACCTTGAGAATGATGTGATTAAGGGCATGTTAGAGGCCGGAGAGCCGATCTACGGGTATTGTTCTCCAGAGTACGTAAAGGATGTCGGCACTGTGGACCGCGTAAACCAGACGCTGGCGGATATTGAGCGCGGTGTAATTGCGGGAAAATGCCTTAGAAATAAGCAGCGTTGTATCTTTATGGACCGGGACGGCACGATCAACCAGTATAAAGGTCTGGTGTACAAAGAAGAAGACTTTACACTGGAAGACTGCGCAGTCGACGCGATCCGGAAGATCAACCAGTCCGGAAGACTTGGAATCGTTATCACAAACCAGCCGGTGGTTGCACGGGGACTCTGTGAGATCGAAGATGTAGAGAATATCCATAAAAAAATGGAAACACTTCTTGGAAAAGAGGGAGTGTTCCTGGATGATGTATTCTACTGCCCGCATCACCCGGATAAGGGATATCCGGAGGAGAATCCGGCTTATAAGATCCCGTGCGAGTGCAGAAAGCCGAAGACTGGTATGATCCAGAAGGCGGTGGAGCGGTATAATATTGATCTCGCGGGATCCTGGATGATCGGCGATACGACGATGGATATCCAGACCGGGATCAACGCAGGAATGCGTACGGCGCTGGTACTGACAGGTGAGGCCGGAAACGATAAGAAATATGATGTGAAGCCGGATCTTGTCTGCAGGGACCTTCTGGATGCTGTAGAGAAAATTTTGCAGATGGATTGAGGATGGTAAAACTCATTTGAGAACTGAGAATACCAGACTGGTTTACTGAAACGATAAAGACAAGACTGGTTTATAAACCAGTAAGTATCATGATATTGAACTGTTGCGAAGAATTAAAGCATTAATACAGGATCATCTAAACGTAAATGGTTAAACATTTATGTGCCAGGAAATGACAGATGGTTCCATAGATGCATAACTTATCAAGTAATTAGGAGTTAATTATGATTATCACACAGACCCCTTTTAGAATGTCCTTCTTCGGAGGCGGAACTGACTTTCCGGACTTTTATAAGGAACACGGCGGAGCCGTAATCTCAACAACATTTGATAAATACTGCTATGTAAATGTGCGCCATTTACCGCGCTTTTTCGATTATTCCACAGAGCTTTCCTACTCAAAGATCGAGCGCGTGACGGATGTCAACGATATCAATCATCCGGCGATCCGCGAAGCGATGAAATACCTGGATATGCAGGAGATCCGCCTTACCTACGAGGCAGACCTTCCGGCAAGATCCGGACTTGGAACGAGCAGTTCCTTCGCGGTTGGAATGTTAAACGCGTTCTATGCGTTGAAGGGAAAATACGCGGATAAGAGAAAGCTTGCAGATGACGCGATCTATCTGGAGCGAGTTCTCTGCAACGAGAGCGGCGGCGTTCAAGATCAGATCGCGGCGGCGTTCGGTGGATTGAACCGTATCAACTTCAATGCCGACGGATATGAGGTAAATCCGGTTATTATCTCCCCGGAGAGGAAGCAGCAGTTAAACCAGAACCTGATGCTGTTTTTTACCGGATTTTCCAGATTTTCTTCCGATATCCAGCAGACAACGGAAAAAGCACTGGTAGATAAGCAGAAGCAGCTTCTTGAGATGTTGTCTCTGGTGGATGACGCGGAGAAGGTTCTCACATCCAAGACAGACCTCAATGAATTCGGAAGACTTCTTGATTATACATGGAAGCTGAAACGTGGAATTTCAAATAGAATTTCCACAGATTCCATTGATGGTCTCTACGCAAAGGGAATGGTAGCAGGCGCGCTTGGCGGAAAGCTTCTCGGTGCTGGCGGCGGCGGATTCCTGCTCTTCTATGTGGAGCCGGATAAGCAGGAAGCAGTTCACAAGGCGATGGAAGAACTCTTATATGTTCCCTTTGAGTTTGAGAACAGCGGTACGAGAGTGATCCATTATACGCCGGAAACGTATGAAAAGCGGTAGGGGGCATATAATTAATTGGTATGAGGCATGATTTCAGCTACTGCAAATATGTAGGAGTTTTCTGAAATGAAAATTCTGTGTGATATTGTGGAGGCAGCAGGATTTGCTTATCTGGAACGCACAGTGCCGGCAAAATTGGTTACAGGTCGTACAGTGTAGGAAATGTAGCAGATTTCAAATCAGGAGGAATATATGAAGCTGGTATTGAAAAACATTGGAAAAGTGCAGAATGCCACGGTAGAAATTAATGGTATCACGGTCATTGCGGGTGAGAATGATACGGGAAAAAGTACGGTTGGAAAAGCACTGTTTTCTGTGTTTAACAGTTTTTACAATATAGACAAAAAACTTGCATCGGAGAGAGAGGGGAGTATATATAATCAACTTCAGTCGATGCTCAGAGAATCACTACTCGATGAGTATTTTTATATTAATCCGAGTGAGTTGGCGAAAGAAGTAATTACTTTTAATGAGAAAAAGGAAACAGGAGACGAGTTAAAAAAAGAGATTTTTGATGCTATTGCAGCGTATGATAACAGAATTCCCGAAGCTATTTCAAAAGATGCAATTGAGGCCACTGCAGATCGGATAATAAAGATTCTGCTAATACCCGATGATGAGATACTAAAAAGCATTCTGCAAAAGAATCTCGACGTAGAATTTTGTGGTCAAATAGGAAATGTTTTTTGTGAAGATGAAAGCTCTATTCAGCTCGGAATCCGCAATGAGAGCACAGAGGTGGTTATATCGAAAGATAGAGTGATGGATGTAATAAAGCCCATCAGACTAGGAACCGAGGCAATCTATATTGATGATCCGTTTGTGCTAGATGAACTTTCAGGGGGATCTGGTCGCATGTGGATTGGGGTACCGCGTTATCCAGACCATAGGACACATTTGAAGACTTGCTTGAAAGTCGCATCAAGAAATCTGAATGTAGTCGATGAGATTGTAACAAACGAGAAATTTGATCAGATTTACGAAAAAATTTCAAAAGTTTGTGAAGGCGATGTTGTAAGGGATAAGCGAACCTCCGTTGGGTATCGGGTGGGAGAGTATCGCTTGGATGTAAAAAATATGTCGACTGGTTTAAAAACATTTGCAATTTTAAAAAGTCTGTTGACAAACAACTATATTGAAGCCAATGGTACAATCATTTTGGATGAACCAGAAATTCATTTGCATCCGGAATGGCAACTACTATTTGCAGAACTAATTGTGCTCCTGCATAGGGAATTTGGGCTTCATATATTATTGAACACTCACAGTCCATATTTCCTTAATGCGATTGAAGTATATTCTGCCAAATATCAGGTTTCTGAAAAGTGTAAATATTATCTTACTGAAAATGTAGATAAGGTGTCTCAGATAAAAGATGTAACGGACTGCGTTGAAAAAATTTACAGTAAGCTTGCAAGACCGTTACAGGAATTGGAAAATGAGAGGTATCACTATGAGTGATCATAATCTATATGATGTATTTAGTGATTATAAATCTACATTAAAAGAATGTTCAAAAGATAATAGTGATCCTAAAAATGTCAAATTTATGACAGAATCTCAGCTGGAAGTGATAAATTTTGATGGAATCAAAACGAAGTATACAAATGACCTAGCACTTTCGGAGATATGTGCGGCATCAGTAGATGCGTTGCTTCAAATGGACGAAGACTTAGCGTTTGTTGAGTTTAAAAACGGAAAAGTTGATAAGCGAAATGTAAAAGATAAAGCTCGTGATAGTCTACTGATGCTGTGTGATCTTATGAAGAGAACAATATCTTATACAAGAGAACACTTGGATTTTATCGTGGTATATAATGAAGAAAGGAATCCACAGCCTAATCAGCTTAAGAAACAGGCAGTGCTGGATTCTCCGTCACGAACTGCAATTGGCAAATATTTTTTGAGTAAGGGAAATGAGGAACTTATCCGATTTGATTTAGAACGGTACGAGCATTTATATTTTCGTGAAGTGCATACCTACACAAAAGCTGAATTTGATAAGTACATAGAAGAAAAATTTGCGGGTGGAACAGTATCGTGAAAAAAGAGTATTCAGTTTTGATGTCTGTATATCAGAAAGAAAATCCGGAATACTTCCGGGCAGCGTTAAGCAGTATTTTTTATCAGACAGTTCTGCCGACAGAAATTGTATTGGTATGCGATGGACCCTTGACGGCAGCGTTAGACGCGGTGATATTGGAATATGAAGACAGTTGTTCAAAAGATACTCCACGGAGCACACGAACAGATATGAATGATCGTGTGATGCCGGATGGAAAGCGGGACATGCCGGGAACAGTATTTCGGGTCGTCCGTCTCACGGAGAATCAGGGACTCGGAAAGGCTCTTAACGAAGGTCTCCGCCACTGTACCTGCGAGTGGATCGCCCGGATGGATACAGACGACCTTGCGGCGCCGGATCGGTGTGAAAAGCAGCTGAAATATCTGGAAAGGCACCCGGACGTGGATGTGCTGAGTGGGACGATTGCGGAGTTTCAGGGAGACGCATTGGATGTACAGGCGGCGGAAAAGGTAGTTACCTCCTATAAAACTGTTCCGCAGACGCCGGAGGAGATTTTCAGGTATATCAAACAGAGAAATCCGATCAATCACCCATGCGTGATGTTCAAGAAATCAAGTGTGGAGCTCTCCGGCGGATATCAGCCGTGTCCGTATTTTGAGGATTATGATCTGTGGGTGCGGATGTATCGGGATCAGGCGGTGCTTGCAAATCTTTCGGATACGTTGTTATACATGCGCGTGAATGGAATGCATCAGCGCCGGGGAGGAATCCAGTATGCAAAATATATTGTTGAGTTCCGGATGAAGATGTATCGGTATCAGGTGATCACATTTGGGGAATTTCTTCCGATGACAGTGGCTCGTGTGCTTGTGAGCCTGATGCCCAACGGAGTGCGGAAATATCTGTATGATAAGAAGTTGAGGAAACATAAGTGAGAGTCAAGCCAATTGAGACTCAGATTGCACAGCAGCAGGAAGCGTACTGGTTTGATTACTGCCGGAGGAACATATTAGTGTTGCTTTCCTGTGACTGGCGTATCAACCGAACAGTTTTTGACCTGTTAACTGTCCGTTAGTTGATTTCCTGTGGCTGGTGTATCAACTGCGTAGGCCTGTAAAGCTATTATTGAGAGGTTACAATAAGAGGATTTGATATGAAACTTTTAACGATAACAGTACCCATGTATAATGTGGCAAATTATATAGAGGAATGCCTGAAATCTTTTCTTGTTCCGGGCGCAGAAGAAGCTCTGGAGGTGCTGGTCGTCAATGATGAGACCCCGGATAATTCCAGAGAGATCGCGGAAAAATTCGTCGAAAAATATCCGGAAATCTACCGGATCATCGATAAGAAAAACGGTGGACATGGATCCACGGTGAACCGCGGAATCGAGGAAGCGTCAGGAAAGTACTTCAAAGTGGTTGATGGGGATGACTGGGTCGATCAGAAAGCATTTGAGAATTTCCTCGCGCATCTGCAGAAAACGGATGCAGATATGGTCCTCTCTAATTATCACTGGGTCGACGATAAAACGAAAAACAGAAAAGAAGAAGTCAGTGAGATCTGCCCGGGAATCGAGTATGGAAAAGATATCCCGTTTAGTGAAGTAAAAGACCACATCTTTGCTAAAATGCATGCGATCACATATAAGACATCTGTATTGAGAAATCAGCCGGAGAGGCTGGATGAAAAGTGCTTTTATGTGGATGCGGAATATGTGATCTTCCCGCTCCCATATATCCAGACGGTCTCTGCAATCCCGGATTTTGTGTATCAGTACCGGATCGGTATGAGCACACAGAGCATGAGCATCGAAAATATGATGAAGCGCTGCAGCCAGCATGAGCGGGTACTGAAGCGGATTATGGATTTTTACGACAAACATAAGACATGCGCCGCTGCGGAAATGATCCGCGATATGGCGGCGAGACTGGCGGTCAGCCAGTATAAGATCTATCTCAGTTTTCCACAGAGCCATAAAACCAGGATGGTGGCGATGGAAAAAGAGATCAGGGAAAAATTCCCAGAGGTATATTCTCAAATGAAAAATCCAGCGGTACAGGTACTGCGTAGTACAGGATATCTCACATATGGACTTGTCTCCATGGCCGTGAGATACGCGCGGAAATAGGAAGGATAAAGTTACATGCAAAGCAAGAAAAATGGCAGACAATTCGAACAATATAAACGGGTCGTAAAATTCCTTGGCTCGGTAGTGATTGTACTGCTGGAAGTGATCCTGTACTATTATGTCTGGATGAATTACTACAATAGAAACATGACCATCGCATTCTGGCGGAGAGGTAACTGGCTGATCATCGGCGAGTATCTGGCATTGCTGCTGTTACTCCACAGGACGTATGGCGGATTGAAGATCGGTATCTATAAATACTGGAACCTGGTTTATTCCCATATGATCTCGATCATAGGCGTCAATGCGTTCTCCTATGTGCAGGTCGTTCTGTTTGATAAAAAGATGCATAACCCGACGGCGCTGATGATCCTGACAGTAGTTGATTTTCTCGTGGTTATGGTGTGGGCGCTGGCGTATAAGAAGGTGTACGCGTTCCTGTTCCCGAGAAAACAGCTGCTCCTAGTATATGGGGACAAGTCCATGTTCCACCTGATGGGACGAATCGACTCCCGAGAGGACAAGTATGAGATCGCGAAGACGATCTCCATTGATGAGGGAATCGGAACAATCATCGGACAGGCTGGGGAGTATGATGGAGTGATCATCGGGGATATCCCATCGGAGAAGAGAAATGAGCTGATGAAACGCTGCTATGCCGGAAATATCCGGAGCTACACAGTTCCGAAAATTAGCGATATTTTGCTTCGTACGTCAGTGGAACTCAATATTTTCGACTCCCCGCTGTATTTATCCCGGAATATCGAAGGTCTTCCGTGGGATCAGCAGGTATTAAAACGGATTGAGGATGTTCTGGTTTCAGGTCTTATGCTGCTTATCACAAGCCCATTTTTCCTGATCATTGCGTTATTGATTAAGTGTACGGACCGCGGTCCGGTATTTTATACACAGACGCGTCTCACGCTAAACGGCAAGGAATTCCCAATCTATAAGTTCCGCACGATGGTAGTCGATGCGGAGAAGAAGAGCGGCCCGGTAAAGGCCGGGGATAAAGACCCGAGAATTCTCCCGGTGGGACATTTCCTCCGCGCGACAAGACTTGATGAGCTTCCGCAGCTTTTAAACATATTAAAAGGTGACATGAGTCTCGTAGGCCCGCGCCCGGAACGCCCGGAGCTTGCCACGATCATCACGAAGAACATTCCGGAGTTTGAATACCGCCTGAAGGTAAAAGCAGGGCTCACGGGATACGCGCAGATCTACGGAAAATACTGTACGACCAGCTATGATAAGCTGAAACTGGATCTCACCTATATCCGGAACTACTCGATCTGGATGGATCTGAAGCTGATCCTGATGACACCGAAGGTTCTCTTTATGAAGGAATCAACGGAAGGATTTGAGGAAGGTGGATTTGAGGATCCGGCGTTGAAAGAAAAATAGAGAAGATAAAGACTTCGCGGGCGATATCGTCTCCGACGTCCCTAAATGGGGGCGGCAGAATGGTATTACCCGCGAAGTTTTATTTTGTACCGAAGAAGAAGCAGGACAACCAGATAAACGGGGAAAAATACAGCCGCTGTGACGCAGAGCATGAAAAATGTATGAAGATGCAATGCGGTGTGCAGGAACAGCAGGATCACAGTAGCTGGAACCAGAGCAAGCAGGATCTTCTTTAACTGCATTAAAGTGCAGAAAGAACGGATCTCACCGCGGATAAACCACAGCTGGACAAGCAGAACAACGATCTCCGCCGCCAGAGTTCCAAGAGCGGCACCGGAAGCTCCGAGCACAGGAATCAGGACAGCATTCAGGATCAGGTCGGTCACAGCCCCGGCACAGGTCGAGTATACGACGAGCTTTTCACGGTCTGTCGGGACGAGAATCTGGATTCCGATCGTGTTTGTCAGACCGATACAGATCAGCGTCGGGAGAATGAGTCGCATTGGCAGTACCGAGTTTTCATAGGCGGGGCCGTAGAACAGGTCGATACTGTAGTCGGACATGACAATAAAATACACGCAAAGCGGGATCGCGAATACAGTGACAAAGGCAAAGGACCTTCGGATCAGCTCCCGGAACTTTTCAAACTGTCTGTTTTTAATATAGTAGGAGATCCGCGGAAGAAGTACACTTCCGAGACCGGCGACGATCGTAGCGAGCAGTTCCTTTATCTTCACAGCAGCATTATAGTAGCCAACAGTCTCCGAATCTTTAAGAAATCCCAGCATCACCGTATCAAGGTTTGTGTAGATCGTCGTTGTAACGGTGAGCGCAAACAGGATCAGGATCGGTCTTAAATGCCGCTTTAAATGGTACGGGCGCTGGGGGACAAAGGTAATATAGCGTCTTGCATGGAAGAAGTTAAAAATATTCGATCCGACACTGGCGAAGATCGTGAGAAATCCGTACTGGAGATAATCTTCCTGGGAACGGATCATCGCGAACATCAAGACAACGGAGAGTGCCTTAAAGGCGATCGAGCGGAACGTAATATACTGGTACTGTTCCAACGCCTTATAGAGCCATTCCATTCCGACCAGGTTAAAGAGGAGTGAGATCCCGCAGACAAGGAAAAGCACCCGGTCATCCTGAAATTTTGGAACAAAGGCGAGACATAAGGCGAAAACCAGGCAGACAAGCAGGGTCATCGCCGCATTGATCAGGAAGATCTCCTGAACTGTCTGCGAAAGTCCTTTTTTATCATCGCGGACACCGGCGCAGGCGCGGATCCCGTAGGTGGGAATTCCCAGAGACGCCGTCATCGTAAAATAAGACACCACAGACACGGCAAAGGCAACGCGTCCGGTGCCATCCGGAAGCAGGATCCGGGACACATACGGATAGGTGATCAGAGGAAAGATCAGCGAGGATGCAGCCAGCAGGATATTCATAATAAAGTTTTTTCCAAGCGATGCCTGCACAGCCATAATAGGTTCCTCCTTTTCGATATCAACCAGTATAACATAGTTGAATGGGGGTGTCCATGGAATTAAAGATGTGTTATAATCGGGAAAGTAATAAAGACAAGGAGGCAGCAGCGTGCGAAATTTAAAGACACTGTATGTTCGTAACGTATTAGAAGACCTGATAAAAAAGAAAGTGGCGGTAGGAAGCTTTATCGTGATCTGCGCAGTCCTGTTCGGAATGCTCGGAATCGTCCAGGGCGGAAAGGCCGTGACGGAGACGGAAGAGCAGAAGCAGGAGATCGAGGAATATAACGCGAAGATCGCGGAGTATGATTCGGCGATCGAAGATACGCAGAATGCGATCGCGGAGGCGGATAAGCAGATCGAGAGCCTGCAGGAATATATCGATAACTCGATTTACATGCAGATCGACCCGAATAATATCCAGACGGTATCGGTGCAGTATGGACTTAAGACCAGCAATAATGTGGGAAATATTTTGAATTCTTTTATTACCTATATTAATGATGGTGGATTGAAGGAAGAGCTTTCTGACACGGATGAGGATCTTAAGGTGAAGTATTGGCGTGATATCGTAAGTTGTTACCAGAGCAGTAATAACCTGATCGTAACAGTAGTCCACAGTGATATGGACCAGGCAAAGCGGATCATGTCGATCATCAAAGAGCGTGTCATGAATTATGTGCCGAAGGTAAAGAACCTTCAGGGGGACTTTTCGCTTGAGGAACTGAAGATTTCGGAATATGTAAAAACAGATACAGGAGTCGTAAATAACCAGAATAACAACCGCAACAATTTAAAAAACTATACGACAAACCGTGCAGACCTGAATAACAAGCTGATAGGTTTCCAGAATAGTAAAAAGACCTATATTGAGAAGAACGAGCCGGACAACTTAAAGGCGGCGGACACGAACACAAAGGTCCTCATGGTGGCATATATTCTTCTTGGAATTCTGTTCGGAGCAGTAATCGCGTTTGTAATCGTAGCGCTTAAATACATTCTCGGAGATACACTTCGGACAGCGAACGATATTAAAGAATCGGATCTCAGCCTTCTGGGAACATACAGCGCTCCCAACCAGTATAAGCCGGATCTGGAGCGCAGCAAGATGGATGTTGAGGTTCTTGCAAAGGCGAAAAATGCGGACAAGGTCTTCTTCTATGTAATGTCAGACGACGAGATATCAAAGAAAGTCGCAAAGGATTATGAGGAGAGCCTGAAAGCGTCTGGAATTGCGGTGGAAACCGGAAGCAATATTTCTGAGAGTGCAGAAGAGTTAAAGAAGATGATCGCCTGCGGTAACTGCGTCTTTATCGCGGAAGTCGGAAAGACAACTTACCGCCAACTGGAGCAGCAGACTCGTCTTTGCGAGCGATTTAAGACGGCGGTTCTCGGTTGTGTTGTAGTTGAATAGCGGGAATGGAGTTAGCTGGAATGAAAGAAAAACAGTTGAAACGGCGGGTTCAGGAGAAAATTGCTGATCCGCAGTGTGGGGATGATCTGTTCCTTATCGGGTATGCGATGTACCTTGCGACGACGGTATGGGTCACCACGATGTTTCCGATGACAAAGATGGTCCAGGCCCTCTGCATGCTGATCTCACTGATCTGTATCGCAATAAAAATATTTCTGTACGGGAAATATTCGATGAAAAAGGTGCTGATCCTGGTGGTCACAGGGCTTTACTGTGTTGTGGGGCTGTACAGGAACCACTATGTGTATCCGCTGATCTGGTTTGTGCTGATTGCAGGAAGCGACCAGGTACCGTTTGAAAAGATTCTGAAGGTATATCTTCTGATCGTTGGAGCTATTGTGTTTCTTGCATTCGCGGCCTCTATGCTGGGAGTGATCCCGAATCTGCAGTATGAGACTTCGACGAGAGGAATCCGAAATTCCTTTGGAATCATCTATCCGACGGACTGCGGTGCGCATGTATTTTTCTGGATGCTTACGTTTTTTTATCTGAAAGGAAAGAACTTGCGAGGAGTTCATTATCTTTTTGGGCTGATTACTACATGGGCGGTATATCACTTTTGCAACGCGAGGATCGACGCAGGAAGTATTTTGATGACAACATCGCTTTTTGGATTGGGAAATTTTATTTCCTATGATTCGAAGTGCAGCAGGAGAATAAAACGGATCTGGGAGAGACTGTGGGAACGACTTGGAGGAATGGTGATGCCATTGCTTGCATTTGTCTCTATACTATTTACGTATCTATATAGCGATGGAAATCCGCTTTGGGCGAAAATGGACAGCACATTGCTTGCAAGGTTTAGACTTGGAAAACAAGCATTTGAGGAGTATGGACTCAAGCTGTTTGGACAAAAGATACCGATGAATGGAAATGGCGGTACTGTGGAGTGGATTGAAGATTATTTCTTCTTGGATTGTTCATATGTAAATATTTTATTGACCTGGGGATTGATCTTGTTTTTGAGTGTGATGATTTTGTTTATTTACAGTTGCACGAAGAACAGAAAAGACCTGTATTTTCAATATGCAATTGCAGCAATTGCAGTAAACAGCATGATTGCACATCACTTGATGGATGTCGCGTATAATCCATTTGTACTGGCAATTGCCGCAGGAGTGATTATGCGGGCATCAGGTTTAGGAAAAAACAGAATAAAGTAAAAACAGGGTACTCATCGAGAAATAGTTTCTGGAATGAGTACCCCTACTTTTATGCGGAGATGAAAAAATCTTTATTTTTAGAAAAATAAGCTATAATATCATCATCATCTAACAACGTATCAGATGATTCATAATAACGACATGTACCACGGGCTGCCTGCCAGGGATATTCTTTGTGGCTCATCTGCTCAAGTTCATCCGCTGAGTAGGAACCGTAAAGCGTCCAAATTTTACGGGCAAAGGCAGCCATCTCATTATCAACCATCACGAGACCGTGATACTGAGGAATATCACTCCAGCCGTATGACTTGTAGTAATGATATAGCTCTCTGGACACCGGTCCGTGAACCCAGGCCTCAAACTGGAAAGGTGCCAGCTGCTCTCCGTACAGCGTTAAATACCAGGAGTAGGCGTAGTAACATATTTTCTGTATTTTTTTATTTGACATAGAACCAAAACTCAACATCAATTCTGAGATGGTCTTTACAGATGACATGAATTCTCTCCTTAGATATAATTTGACTTATATATTATACTCTTTATTTAACTGAATGTCCATGACAAAAAGACATTTATTCTTGTCAAAATCCTTACGATTTCCAGGATAAGAGTTGGGAATCGGCTTTTCGTACGCCTCGATACTGCTGTTATGCAGGTCACATATCTTCTTGGCAGTGTATAAACCAATGCCTAATCCTTCGTCTGTAACCTTCCTGGCATTTTCACCGCGAAATCCCCGATCAAAGATCCTTTCGCATTCACCGTCCGCCAGACGCGGACTAATTGATGAAACTAAAAATATACAGGATGCAGGAGTATCTTTGATGTCCACTTGTATATGCGTTTTCCGGTCGGAATATTTGATAGCATTATCGAGCAATATGAATGGCAATAAGTCCAGACAATCATAGGCTTTTAATTCACCACATTCTCCGTTGGACTTAATATGAATGGTAACGGAACGCTCGTCGGCTTTGTCTTTCAAGCAATGTTTGACTTTATCAAAAATATGATAAATATTATGACCACTTTTTTCCGTTGTTGCGAGAAGTGCCTCATTATACATAAAATCATATGCGTCCATGCGTAGTGTCATATACGAACTTATTGCGTATATTGTTTTGGATAATTCCATATAGAGTGAGAAAATGGAAAAATGACACTCCATGAGTAGATAAACTACTAAGGAGTGTCATTTTCTGTCAGCGTTTAAAACATTTTGAACGTAGAATCATAAATAAGAGAAATAGGGACAAGTCGAGCAGGATTCGGATAATGGTGCAGATATACATATTGGAACTGATATTCCATAATTTTGTTAAATAATCCCATTCAAGCGTGTGTATACAAAGCAGATACAGGGAGTTTTTCCCAATGTACTGAATCGGGCGTGATAAAAAATTATATTGGCAGCAGAGAACACTGAACTCAGATAGCATAAGTGTTCCGGAAAGGGCTGTTATAAAGCAGAGTGGATATGCCGGATAACGTCTGCTTGCGAGCTCAAGGCAATGGTGACCGAGTACATAGGTTATGATTAAAAAGATACCCCATATCAAAGCATATAAGAAAAATTTTTTGCTGGGAGATTTCTTGACGTTAAAAACATTAAAATGCTGACCAATATAAAATAACGGCATGATCGCCAGCACAACATCAAAGGAAAGAGGAAGGCACTGATACTGCCCAATCACCACTCCTGCGATAGAACATAAAAGGCAAATAAGAGGGAACTGCTTTGCGGTCAACTTTAAATGCATATAGTCAAAGAGCGTCTTTCCAATAAAAAGTGCAGGAAAGAACCAGATAACACCGACATATAAAACCTCTGTGCCAAATACAGAAATAGTAACGCCACTTGAAAATATTCCAGCCAAGATGCGTTCTTTCAAGTAAGCAGGAAGGAATGAGGCATCCTGCTGAATGTTTGAAAAATGACGTAATAAATAAACAACCGTCTGAATCGTATAGATCAGAAAAAATGGAAACATAAGGTGCCTGAAACTACGCTGTGTCTTATCTGAAAACTGCTGTGCTGATGAAGATAGCTTTGCTGTGATTCCACTGAGGATAAAGAACAGGGGCATGTGGAAAGAATATATTGCCCCGCTCAAAACACCGGATACTGTGTGCCCGATGATAACGAGCAGAAGAGTGATCCCCTTGGCAAAGTCGATCCAGGGTTCACGATTGGAAGTGGGATGCAAGTTGTTCATGGGTGATATTGCTCCTATGTAATAGTATTAATGTTGATTATACTATACTTTTGCAGTAAAGACTATAGAAAAGGAGAAGTTCTGCATGACGCATGACGACGGGGGATAGAGGATATTTTGTTAGCTTGAGAGGTGTACAAGGAGCACGGAGGCGAAGAATGAGAAAATATGTAAATTTCATTTTAGGGGTTGAAGTTTGGCTGGGAAAATGGTATTATATACGAAGCAGTAGGATGTTACTTTTTTTAGTCCAAATAATAACAATTATTTGAGGTTGAGATATCCGAAAACGATGATAAAGATGGGATGAGTGGCCTGCATTGAGAGAGGGAAATCTGAATGCGGGTTTTTTTATTATTAGGATTTATCGAGGATAACTAGAAAATGAATTCAAAGAAAAACGTACAGCATGTTTATCTGGTAGGTGCAAAAAGTCTTGGTGCCTATGGCGGGGACTGTGAAATAATATGGTCAACCAGAAAATCCCCTGATTTCATGCGGGTTTGCGAGGCTTGACCTTCTTCTCTCAACTTCAGTTCTGTGAGGGTAGGCGAGCGTAACAAGACAATGAAGCGTGGGAAATGGCTTCTGGTTGCGCTCTACACTTAACCCAAATCAGCGAAAGCTGGTAGAGCAGAAATTGAATAAGGAGGTACAAAGGAGAAATAGACAGTCAGTGAAATAAAAGTAATTGATAAAAGGTATCGGATGATATGGCATGGAAAAGAAGTACAACATTGCTGTTGCAGGAACGGGCTATGTGGGCTTGTCGATTGCAACTCTGCTCGCACAGCATCATAAAGTCACCGCGGTCGATATTATTGAATCCAAGGTGGAGATGCTCAATAACCACAAGCCGCCTATTCAGGATGAATATATCGAGAAGTATTTAGCTGATGATGTTTCGGGTATCCGCAAGCTGGATTTAACCGCTACGCTGGACGCAAAGACCGCATATTCAACTGCGGATTTTGTGGTGATTGCTGCACCTACAAATGTCTACGCAAAATTTTCAGTGCCTGATTCGTAGGGCATGATTACGGTTTCTATCATGGCGAAAGGACATACCCCGTAGGGGGTATAGGAAAATAGACACTCGTCCATTAACGTGAAAGTTCGCATAGACACCTTGTCGTATTGCTATCATGCAGAGCTATTGGAACGTATAATTTCCCGTAGACCCGTCTTTGTGTTCTTATCAGAAAACCGTTAGACACTGAAAGTTTATCATAAACCCTTTATGCTGTTCTTATCATACTGAGCACGCCAGACGAGTATGGTTATCATATCGGGGCAGATGATACTATCAGAAAATGGCTTAAATACGGAGTTTTGTTGATTTTAAGCACTGATAATATCACATAGACCTATGAAGCTGTCACGATGATAAAAATGAGGCACTGAACGGTTATTGAACGGTTTTACACAGACTATGGATGGTTGTAGTACACCGTTGTGACTGTCGCGATGGTTATTGAAGCATCATTGATGATAGCAGCGGATAGACAAGTCTATGCGAAATTATACGTTTTCCGGTCGGTGGATGCTTTGGAGAAACGGCTGCATAACCGTTTGGAAATAGGCACGGATTGTTTAGCACAGACCTGTCATCGGCAATGAATTGGAAAAGAGAAGCTGTGGAAGATATCCACAGAGAGGATTTATAGAAGAACAAAGCGATAAACGCTGAGGCAGTAAAAAACAATAGAAATATTGAGGTGTAAAGATTATGTACGATTATTTGGTGGTTGGTTCTGGATTATACGGAGCCACGTTTGCGCAGCAGGCTAAAGCACACGGTAAATCAGTCCTTGTTATCGACAAGAGGCCGAACATTGCTGGCAATATCTATACAGAAAAGGTTGAAGGCATCAATTTCCATAAGTATGGCGCGCATATTTTTCACACCAATAATATGGAAGTCTGGGATTACCTGCAGCAGTTCACTGTTTTCAACCGTTTCACAAACTCTCCAGTAGCAAACCATAAGGGCGAACTATACTCCATGCCTTTTAATATGTATACGTTCAATAAAATGTGGGGCGTTGTGACACCAGAAGAGGCTCAGGCCAAGATTGACGAGCAGCGCAAAGAAATAACGGGAGAGCCACAGAACCTTGAGGAACAGGCTATCAGTCTTGTTGGTCGTGACATCTATGAAAAGCTCGTCAAGGGCTACACAGAAAAGCAGTGGGGACGTGACTGCAAGGATCTGCCTGCCTTTATCATTAAGAGACTTCCGGTAAGGTTGACCTTCGATAACAACTACTTCAATGCTTTGTACCAGGGCATTCCGATTGGTGGCTACACTAAGATGGTAGAACACATGCTGGACGGTATCGAAGTGCGGCTTGGTGTGGACTATCTGGAACACAAAGATGAGTTGGACGCACTGGCTGCGAAGGTCATCTATACCGGACCGATTGACGCTTATTTCAATTATTCTCTCGGTTATCTGGAGTATCGCTCCGTTCGTTTTGAAAACGAAATCCTTGATAAGCCGAACTTCCAGGGTAACGCAGCTGTGAACTACACAGATCGTGAGACGCCGTGGACACGAATCATTGAGCACAAGTGGTTTGAATTCGGCAAGGATGAGAATGGAAATGACCTGCCGAAGACTATCATATCTCGTGAGTACAGTTCCGAGTGGAAGCCGGGTGACGAGCCGTATTATCCGGTCAATGATGCAAAGAACGGGGCGCTCTATACCCAGTATAAGAAGCTGGCTGACCAGGAGACTGATGTGATCTTCGGTGGCCGACTGGGCGAGTACAAATATTATGACATGGATGCTGTGGTGGCATCGGCGCTGGCAATGTGTGAGAAGGAATTGGCTTAAAGCCTAATACGGATTAAAAGGGGTAGGCGATATGAGCCAAAATAAACAAAGCAAACCGTTAGACATCAAAATCATCATTGCTGCACACAAGAAATATCGTATGCCACAGGATGATATATACGTTCCGCTTCATGTTGGAGCTGAGGGCAAGGATTCGATAGGCTATCAGGGGGATAGCACAGGAGATAATATCTCTAATCTCAATCCATACTTCTGTGAGCTTACCGGAATGTACTGGATGTGGAAGAATCTGCAGGCTGATTATCTCGGTTTGGCACATTATCGTCGGCATTTTTGTTTCAGAAAGAAAAAAGCTGAAAACGACGAAGAGAGCAAGTGGAAATCGGTATTGAACAGCAAAGAAGCACAGATTCTGTGCAAACAGTACGATGTTATCGTGCCAGAGAAACGCCATTATGTGATTGAAACACTTGAATCGCATTATGCTCATACTCATTACATAGAACACTTGGAAAAGACACGGGAGATTATCGGCGAACGATATCCGCAGTATTTTGATAGTTATGACAAGATCCTTAAAAGGAAAAGCGGTTACATGTTCAATATGTTTCTGATGAGAGCGGATCTCGTTGATAAGTATTGCTCATTCCTTTTCGATGTGCTGTTTGAACTGGATAAAAGAGT
Organism: Desulfotomaculum sp. OF05-3; assembly: GCF_003435535.1. NCBI lineage: Bacteria > Bacillati > Bacillota > Clostridia > Eubacteriales > Desulfotomaculaceae > Desulfotomaculum > Desulfotomaculum sp. OF05-3. Next base: position 107,195 of record NZ_QWGO01000010.1, read on the forward strand.
AGATACGAGCAACTACTCCGCATTCCAAGCTCGGTATCCGGGTAGAGTTGGAGAAATCCTGCTTAATGTCTGGCTTGACAAAGAAGTTGGAGAGCAAGGGCTGAAGATAAAGGAAATCCAGCATATACACATGGAGCCGATTAATTGGTGGAACAAAGGGACTGCATTCCTGAAAGCTAAGTTCTTGGGCAAAAGATATGAGCATGGGTTTTGATAGAAGGAAAGCCATTGCCGGTAAAAGAGTTATATGGAGGGGCGAAACACAGTGAGCTTAAAGACTAAAATAAAAAATGATATGTGGCAAGTGAACTATGTAGTTCCTTTCATAAAGAAGCATCAATTTGATGAAAAAGGCAAAGCTGATATGCTGCGGCATGTGGCTAAGGCATATTCGAGCATTAAGGCTGTCAAGGCGAGTGGTAAGCGAACTGTAGGGAATGACACAAGGGCATTACTTGAGAATGCGAATGTCACTTTAGATAAAGACAGCCATTTTGTATATTTCCTTGATGAAAGCAAAACCATCGCCGTTCCGGGAAACATCCTGAGCAACTTCACGTTGGATTATGACAAAGTTGTTCATGGAGCTTTTAATGATCTGGCAAGTAGAAACATTGGAAAAGATGAATATGGGCAGGAAGCGAAAGCTGTAGCTGATGGTATTGAGACTCTTCGTGTTCGTATCCTTACTACATTAAAGGCATCAGACAACACATATAAGGAAAGACAGATTGAGTATTTTAAGAATACGCTCTCAAGACCAGCACTGCATTTTGATGAGGCATTGCAGCGGATTCTCTTTTTTAATCAGATTATGTGGCAGACGAGGCATCGCTTGAATGGACTTGGACGTTTGGACTATATCCTCGCTGATTTATACGATGCTGATGTGAAAGACGGTTTGCTAACATATGAATCTGCATCTGCTTATATTGCGGACTTCCTTAGCAATCTGAGCAAGTATCCTGAATATAAGAGCGATGCCCTTGAAGGGGATATTGGGCAGATTATTATTCTTGGTGGCAATCAGCCCAACGGTAAATATTTTTGCAATGGTCTTACGGAGATATTCCTGAAAGAGCAGGCGAATCTAAAGAAGCCGGATCCGAAGACATTCCTGCGTGTTGGAAAGAATATGCCGGACAGCCTCCTGAAACTCGCCGTGTCATGTCTTACAGCAAAGACTGGAAGCCCACTGTTTTCAAATGATGAGGTTGTTATTCCTGCTCTTAAAGGATTTGGAATGCCGAATGAGGACGCCTACTCGTATTGCGTTTCAGCTTGTTGGGAACCATATATCGTAGGTAAGTCGCTTGACCAGAATAACATTATGGTATTCGACTATTTTAAGGCGCTAGATGCAGTTCTTAACAATGGAGTAGAGTATAGAAGTATTGAAGAGCTGGTAGAATCTTATATCAAAGAAAACGGGAAGTGTTTTAAAGAGTTCCTACAGAGCGTAGATGAAATGAAGTGGGCGAAAGACCCGCTTGTTTCCATTTTTATGGATGGCTGCGCTGAAAAGAGAAAAGATGTATCCGAAGGCGCTGCCAAATACAACAACTATGGCATTACGACAGTTGCGCTTTCCAATGTGGTGGATAGTCTGTTCAATATCAAAAAACTGGTATTCAAGGATAAGAAATACTCACTTGCCGAGATGAATAAGGCGAGAGTGGAGAATTTTGATAGTGCCCCGGAAATGTTTATAGAGGTGACATCTCTTAAAAAGTCCTACGGGCATGATAATGCTGAAGTGGAAGTGCTGGTCAACCGTATCACATCCTCTATTGCTTCTATAGCAAAGAGCTATCATAACGCTCTGGGCGGTACAGTGAAGTTTGGGTTGAGTTCTCCTGGCTATAACATCTTGAGCAAGAGGATGTCGGCTGACTTTTCAGGCAGAAAGAGTGGGAAACCATACAATACGCATATTTCCTGCACTGACGCTGGATACACGGAAATCGTAGGATTTGCTGGGAAACTTGAATACGGTGATCAGCGTTTTAACGGCAATGTCATCGACTTCTTTATGACAGAATCGCTGATTGATGAAAACACTGGTAAATTTGTCCTGTTCATGAAGGGAGCAATAGCATCCGGCTTCTTCCAGATGCAGATGAACTTGATTGACAGCAAAACGCTTATTGATGCCAAGGCTCATCCGGAGAAGTATAAAGGGCTAATTGTTAGAGTATGGGGATTTTCTGCGTACTTTAACGAATTACCAGAGAGCTATAAAGATTTGTTGATTGAGAGAGCTTTAGCTGCGGAAAAAGTGGCGTAACAGAAACCATTATATAAAGGAACCGATAGGAGCACATTAGATGGATTTGAAGAAAATTTTGAACGGCTATCCGCAGAGATCAGCTGACAATATTATAAAAATGATTCAGCCATACGATGTGGTATCATTTGACGTATTTGACACCTTGCTTAAACGAGATGTTGAATCAGAGAGTGATGTATTTGATCTTGTGGAAAGAAAGTACAATTCGACTCATGACAAAAAGATAGATGGTTTTAAAGAGTTTCGCAAGAAAGCTGAATCTGAAGCCAGAGAGAAGAATGTTTCAAAGGAAGTCACTATTGACGATATATATGCGTGTTTAAACAATAAAACTGTTGGCGAGGCTGTAGTAAACGAACTGATTGCAGCAGACCTGTGCTCAATAGAAAAAGAAGTCGAAACAGCAGTATGCACAGCTAATCAGCTGATGATGGCTGTATTCGATTATTGCAAAGAAACTGGGAAGAGAATATTGATAATCTCTGATATGTACTGGCCTGCTTCGTTTGTGGAAGAGCTGCTGAGAAATAACGGAATAGTCGGGTATGATGCGATTTGCGTTTCAGCTGAATATGGAGTTCAGAAAAGACAGAAGGGAGCATTATTTAAGGTTGTTGCTGAAAAAGAAAATATCGGCATAAAAAGATGGGTGCATATAGGAGACAATAAAAAAGGTGATTACCTTTCCGCAAAAAGTGCTGGCATTGCGACTGTAAATATTGCAACCCATTATAGAAATACAGAGTATCTCCATAAGAGTGAAAGAACCGATTTAGACAAAAATGTGATCAGTTCTTTCATAAATAATCGTATCAGTGTTATAGATGTTACTGGAAATGGTGAAAAGGTAGAATATAACGATGTAAAACTGGGCTATGAGATTTATGGCCCGCTGCTTTATTTCTTCGTGAAATGGTTACATGCCGGGATTCCACAGAACGTAACGGTTCTTTTCTTTGCAAGGGACTGTTATGTTGTGAAGAAAGCGTATGAAGCACTTTATGGAGCAGAGGATAGATATAAATATTTTCTTGGATCAAGAAAAAGTTTGATTTTAGCAGCATTGCATAAGGATGCCTCACTAGAAACAGTAGCCAGAATGTTAAAGTCCGAGCAGGCTCAAATGACTGTGCATGGATTCCTGACAAAACTGAACCTAAATCCTGAAGACTATGAAAGCGAAGCAGTGGCATCTGGTTTAAAGCTTAGTACGGTTATTTATAGAGATCGACTGACAGAAAACCAATATTTTGTAGAGTTTTATAATCGTATTCTTCCAGATGTGATTGACAAGGCGAATCAGAATTACGAAGGCATTAAGAATTATATCAATGAATTGAACTGTACTAAAGATGTCGTTGTCGTAGATATTGGCTGGCGTTGTACCATGCAGTTCTGTTTACAAGAAGTCTTCCCGGAATATAACTGGAAGGGATATTACTTAGGTGTCCGTGAGGATGCGGTTGTTGATGCGGGAAGTCAGGCCGAGGGCTTTTATCTCAATGGCGAGAACGATATCGAGAAAAGATGCTTTCTGGCATCAATGACAGCATTGATTGAGATTTTTTTCTCTGCACCACACGGGTCTGTTACGGGTTATAGTGGCAACGGCGAGGTTTTGTTCGCTCCATATGAATGTCAGGATGATGAGGAACACAGAAAGTTTTTTAATGATATTCAAAACGGAGCGTTGCGTTTTACTACTGATTTTGGCAAAGCTGCCGTTTCAGAGTTTGTGAATGCAACATGTTCAAACATGTTGCTTGGGGTAGAGGTGCTTTGTGAAAAAGCCAATAGACGCGAGCTCAAAAAAATAGGAAATTATCCGTTTCATTTGGGCGTTGGTGTAGTAAATGCGGCTGACCCTAAGCCATTGTGGAAATACATAATGAATCCTAAATTTTTTCTATATGACTTTTCAAACTCTACATGGAAGGTGGCGTTTTTGAAGAGGCTGATAAAGCTAAAGCTACCGTATTATAAAATATTTTGTTGGATTTACAGACATAAGGAGTAAGGGGGGGGTAGGAAAAGTGGTAGGAAAGCATATAAAAGTATTAGAAGTAAATGTTGATGATCTTCACACAGGCGGTGTTTATTCGCTCGTGAAGAACGTAATCGAACATTCGAGCAAAGAAATACAGATTGATATAGGTGCAATTGAGAAATTCGTAAATCAAAAGAATGTGGAGCATTTTGAAGCACTTGGAAGTAAAATCTATTATTTAGGCTATGAGGGAAGCAAGTGGAAAAAACAGATTGTCTGTTATAAAAATCTAAAAAAGCTCCTGGAAGAAAATAAATATGATTTTGTCCATATTCATGCTGATGTGGCAAATAAATTGCTTGTTTCTGCGTTGGCTGCAAAAAGAGTCGGCGTGAAACGTGTTGTTGTTCACTCACATGCAGCTGGGGTTGATGGAAATCACAGAACTTTTAAGGTAGTGGTACATCGATTATGCAGAATGCTTTTAAAGAATGTGGCTACGGACTTTGTAGCCTGTTCTGATGTGGCAGCAGTATGGATGTATCCTGGAATTCCCAAAGAAAAAGTTATGATTATCCAAAACGGAATTGATCTAGAAAAATTCCGTTTCAAGGATAATATCCGTCAGAACGTCAGGGAACAGCTGGGGATAACAGATGAGGTATTGATAGGTCATGTGGGTAGATTTGCCTATCAAAAAAATCATGAGTACATTCTCAAGATAGCGAAGGCTCTAAAAGAAAAGCAAATGCATTCTAAGATTCTATTGGTTGGAGAAGGACCGGAGAAAGATAGAATTAAGGCCGTAGCGGAAGAAATGAATTTGAATGATATTCTCGTTTTCTACGGTACTTCAAATGAAGTTGAAAAGCTATTCATGGCGATGGATGTATTTGTTCTTCCCTCGCATTTTGAAGGGCTGCCAATCGTAGGTGTAGAGGCGCAAGCATCAGGACTTCCGGTTATATTCTCTGATAAAATTACCTCACAGGCAAAGCTGCTAGATGATGTAACCTTCCTAGGAATCGAGGATGCCGATATTAGTAGTTGGGTTGATGACGTAAACCATTATGGAAGTATGCGTAGGGACAGAACAGAAGCGTATAAAAGACTTCGAGAAGAGAAATATTCTATTGAGGATACTGTGCAGAGTTTCATGAGTTTGTATTTGGGAGTGAAAAAATGATTTATATTGCAGCACATAAAGAATTTGATGTTCCTCGACTGGAAAACTATGTGCCATTACAAGTAGGAGCAGAGGGGAAGGAACGCCTTGGTTATCTGCAAGATAATACCGGAGATAATATATCAATAAAAAACCAAAATTTCTGTGAGCTTACAGGTTTATATTGGATTTGGAAGAATACAACTGACGAGTATAAGGGACTTGTTCATTACAGACGTTATTTTGGAAAAAGTAATCTGAGCAGCAAAATGACGAATGTTTACACATATGATGAAATGCTTGGTTTCTTAAAGGGGGCTGATATAGTTCTTCCTTATATCGAATACTTTAAGCAAAACGCAAAAGAAGAACTTCTTGTGGAGTGCTGTACCCCGGAAATTTTTGACGAGCTTAGAAGAATTGTAGCAAATATGCATCCGGAATATATAACGGCGTTCGATCAGTATTTTGCACAGAACAAATCGGTACTGTTCAATATGATGTTTTGCAGGGCGGAGATTTTTGATGCGTACTGTGAGTGGCTTTTTTCCGTTTTATTTGAATTGGAGAAGACAGTGGACTTAAGCAAGCTAAACTCATATCAGAAGAGACTATACGGCTTTTTAAGTGAACGGCTTCTGAATGTTTGGTTGATAAAGAATAACAAAAAAATAAGGCATGTGGCTATCGTTAATGTTGAAATGCCGACAAAGGAAAAAATTGTGTTACTGCTTCGTCGGATGAAACACAGATATTTTTCATAGTTAGGATGAGACGCGATGAAAAAGATTCTTATATCTTTGCTTACATATACACTTGCGCTATTGATTATTTTTAATTGCTATTCCCTTATGTGCATGGTGTATCCGAACCGGATTTTTTATATTTTGACGAATGTAAATTTTGTACTGTTGCTTTTGTTGCGTAGAAAAATAAAACTCAAAAAAAATGCCTCTGTTTTATGTGCGGCATATTTATTATGCATGCTGCTGCTTATTGTACGAGGCTTTTTTAGCTATGAGTTTATGTTCTCTTGCGTGCTTCCTTTTGTGTTCACAGTCGTGTATTTTGACAAAACAGATGTTGTACTTGATTTTTGGGAGAAGTATACAAATATCATAGCAGTCATATGTCTACTCAGTTTGATGTTTTTTGTGTTTGCATCTAATCTCCATCTAATTAGTCCAACGGCTATTTATTCTGCGGATGAGGTAGGATGGGGAACTAATACGTATAAAGACTATTATCATTTGTATTGTGAAGGACAGGAAGTGTATGCGCTTGGCTATTCCGGTGTAAGGAATACAGCGTTGTTTGTAGAAGGCCCAATGCTTACATTTGTTGGATGTTTGGCTCTTTACTATGAGCTATTTCTTAGAGTCAAAGGTATTCGGAAAATTGTGGCTGCGTCTATTATTATCTCGATTGCTTCATCTCTTTCAACGACTGGTCTTTTGCTAATTGCAGTAATGATGTATTTGAGGTTTTACGAAAGAATAAAGAATAACAAATTTTTGAAGTTCTTTTGCCTACCTGCGATTATTGCTGTTTTAGTTTATTTTGGGGCGTATGTGATCCAAGATAAATTTGTTAGCAATGTTTACTCTGCTTCCGTTCGTACAGATGATATTTTAGCATCATTAAAATGCTTTACTAGCGATCCGATTAACGGGATAGGTTATAATAATTTAAAAGGCATTAATCCTTTTAGGCTTTACAAGAGAACTGATGCTGGATTGAGTACAGGTCTTGGTGGAATATTAGCATATGGTGGACTATTGTGGGGGCTATGGTATATCGTCCCGGTTGTGATTGCAGTTAAGAAATATATCTCACAACCTAAGTATCGGAATGTTTTGGGATTCCTATTTCTTTACATGGCACTTCTTGTTGTAACAGTAGTTCAGTCAAGAATATTATGTACTGTATGTATGACGATGTCGTGGATAATTACAATGGATTCGAGTATTGCGAAGGAACAGCTTGTAGAAGTTAAAGAACGTAAGGCTGTGGGAAAGAAAATCAGAGTTAAAATGATGTGAGGCTATTATGGAAAATGGATATAGAACTAAAGTTGGAGTTATAACATATCATTCTGCCTATAACTTTGGCTCTGTTTTACAGGCTTTAGCTACGCAAGAAGCAATCAAGCGTTTGGGGTATGAAGCTGATATTATTAATTATAGAATGAAAAGGCAGAAGCAGTACTACCAAAAACTTTACAGGACGGCGTTTGGTTCCAAGACATTTATTAAGGATCTCATTATGATGCCGGTAAGGGGAAAAAGGCTTCAGAGAGCAAAGGCATATGAACAATTTATCGAGTCAAGATTGAGCCTTACAAAGGAGTTTGAAGTTCCGGAAGCAGCGATGCAGGTATTTGCTGAATACCCCTGTATTGTTAGCGGAAGCGATCAGATTTGGAATTTTCATTCAAATGAACTGGAAGGGCAAGCAATCGATTATATGAAGCCGTATTTATTGTCTGACTTTAACGGCAAGAAGGTTTCTTATGCATCTTCGATAAGTAACATGTCTGATGTGGAGCTTGATTCAATTATCGGCTACATTTCTCAGTTTGACCATCTTTCGTTCAGAGAGGCAAGTAGCAATAAAAGAATAAATGAAAAATACAAATTGGGATCGATCAATGTTCCGGATCCTACGTTTCTTCTATCCAGAAAAGATTGGATTGATTTGTTGGACCTAAAACAGAGCAAAGATGAAAGGTATATTTTGTATTATTCGTTACGTAGCTATAAACCGCAAAGAGAGCGCATTGCATTGCTTAAACAAATCTCGGAGCGTACTGGATATAAAGTAAAAGTGGTTACACCTTTTGTTTATTTAAACTATCCAGATGATTGCTTTGAAATTCATCCGGAATTTGGTCCGCTGGAGTTTATAAGTAACATCATGAATGCTGAGATGATTATAACAGATTCTTACCATGGAACTATACTATCGGTCAATTTCGAGAAGAATTTTTTCTCGATGTGCGAAAATACAGGAAGCGAGTTCAGAAAGACAGATATCCTGTGTCAACTGGGACTCGAAAACCGCATAATCGCTGATATTGAAGAATCCTTTACAAAGCTTGATTCTGCAATCGATTATACACAAGTAAGGTTAAAGGTCGAGGCTCTGCGCACGATTGGATATGATTATTTAAAAAACGCACTGAGTTCAGATTAAAGGCTGTTTTGTTGATTACAGGGATTGACTATGAAGAAGTGTGATATTTTGCCATTGATACTGGGGTTACTTAAGAGCATTACATGAAAATGTTAATTGGATAAAGTAAAATAATATCTATGGACTCGATTAAAGAGTAGCCCTAAGTATACCATTAATAACATATAAGGAATATGCCGTATGACTGAACAGAATAAAAGCAGTAAACTTTCAGAGCTAAAGAAAAACACTCTGATCATTGGAATAGCAACATTCGGAAGCAAAGCGATATCCTTTATCCTTGCTCCATTGTATTCATACTACCTGACAACAGCGGAATATGGTACTATGGACTTGGTGACAACAACGGCTTCGTTGTTGCTGCCAATCCTTATGGCGGATGTCTATGAAAGTGTCTTTCGCTTTACAAGTGATCCGGATGAAGACAATAATAAAGTATTGACTAATTGCTCTTTGATTGCCTTGATTGGTACAATTATAGGAGCATTGCTCATCATACCAATTTCTCTGATATATCAGAATCTTCCCGTAATATTGATTATTTATCTTTATGTGGTCATAGATGGTTTTACTTTGATTTTTAGTTGGTATGAGCGTGGAAGTGGCAAAATAAAGGTATTTGCTTTTTCGGGGGTTGTGAACTCGGCTTTCCAGCTGGTATTTACTTTTCTTTTTATTGTTTTGCTTAGATATGGCCTGAATGGCTGGTATATTGGATTCCTTTTTGCAAAAATTATAACATTTGTCTATCTTTTTATTAATGTAAGGCCTTTTAAAGTTATCAAAAGACAGCATCTTGATAAGGCTTATCAAAAAAGACTGCTAAAGCATTGTATTCCACTTATGCCTACAACGGTTATGTGGTGGGTCTTGAATGTGTCCGATCGGTATGCTATTGGCATTTTTATGGGAATGGCAGCAAACGGTATCTACGCTGTTTCCAATAAAATCCCTTCGATTTTAAATGCATTTGAGAGTATATTTTATCAGGCTTATCAAACGACAGCAATCAACTCTCTCGATGATAAGGAGCGTAATAACTTTTACAGTAGAATATTCAACAACTACTTTGTGTTTATGATGCTGGGCTATGTCGGTATTCTAGTGGTGTCTCGTCCAATGATCATTTATTTGTTTGATTCGAGTTATGCTGATTCTTGGCTATATATTCCTCCTCTGCTTGCTGGAGCTGTTGCACATGCTATTGCATCTAACCTTGGTTCATACTATGTTTTGTTCTATCAAACAAAAGGGGCTTTCCTGACTAGTGTTTGGGGAGCATTGACAAATATAGTTTTAAATTTTTTGCTCATTCCCTATTTTGGACTTATGGCAGCGGCTTTGACCACTCTTACGGGTTATATAGTAATGTTCTTTTTTCGGTGGAGGGATATTAAAAAGTTCATAACGATAAAATTGGAATTAAAAAGAATCTTAATTATGCTGTCAATTTCTGCTATTCAAACTGCACTTTATTTTTGGAATAGTTGGTTTGGGATAGCTGCAATGGCTCTTGTGGGGTGTATTGCTCTTGCGATAAATAAAGATATGCTACTGCGACTTGTGAAGAGAAAATAATGCTGTCTCGTCCACGAAAAGCGAATGGGTCGTTGAATTCGATGAGCTAGGAGAAAATGATGTATATGGTGCAACAGGTAAATAAACTTGGAAAAAGCGATTGGTACATGGCTTGGTATCAAGATGATGAAGTGCTTATGAATAGTTCATCGGGTGGTGCGTTTACAGCAATTGCTGAAGTCGTTCTTCAAGATAATGGCGTTGTATTTGGTGCGACATTTGACGAGAAGACATGGGATGTCTATCATAAGCCGGTTACCTGCATTGAAGAATTAAATGATATTCGCGGTAGCAAGTATTATCAAAGCCAGGCGTTTTTAGCATATGCTGACTGCAAAAAATATTTGGATGCGGGAATAGAAGTTCTCTTCTCAGGTACGGCTTGTCAAGTTATGTCTTTCCAGCCTATTCTGATAGCTCACAGCTTGGCTATTTAGGGGAGGTTGCTGCATGAATATTAAGAGAATTATAAATAAGATAGGTAGCCCTTCCTTCTTTAAATTCAACAAAAGAGATTACGAAGGGAAAATAGCAAAGGACGAGGTGTTTAATGCCAGATTCCGAAACGGCGGCGTTACACTTTCCAGAAAGGAAAAGAAGTCTCCGGAATGGAGAACTGTGGTTGTCTATCGTAAATACCAGGTTAATAAAGGCAACCTGTGGGGCTATATCTACGAAAGAAAGTTAAACCGTATGGCAGAGAAAACCGGGATAGATTTCCTCGGTAACTGTAATATTGGAGACTGCCTTTTGATTGGACATTGGGGAAAGATAGTTATCAATGGGAATGCGAAATTTGGCAATGAGACTATGATTACTCACGGAGTGACTATTGGAAGAGATATACGTGGAAAGCACAAAGGATATCCTACTTTTGGGAACAGAGTTTGCATTAGAACAAATTCGACAATAGTTGGCAATATTAGCATAGGTGATGATGTGCTTATAGCACCGAACACTTTCGTGAACTTTGATGTTCCGCCGCATTCCATCGTAATTGGCAACCCTGCTAAGATTATTGCAAGGGAGAATGCTACAGAAGGGCATCTTCCAGATATTAATATGGATCCTTCACTGAGGGTCGAAATGGTCTGAGGGAGGATTTGTGATGGAAAATATAATTGAACAAGAGAATTTAGTTAATCAGGATGTTACCTTTCCTGTTGCATATGCTTGCTACAACAAAGACCTGCAAACGAGATTGGATAGTACGTCCGGTGGTGCATTCACAACGCTGGCAACGTATTTTCTTAAAGAAAAGGATGCTGTGATTTTTGGAGCCGCATTTGATCGGAACTGTAATGTCAAGCATATTAGAGTGGATACTCTGGACGATCTGGGTAGACTTCGCGGTTCAAAATATCCTCAAAGCAATGTGTGTAACAGCTTCTTAGAAGCTAAAGCTGCGTTGGATAGTGGAAGGGCAGTTTTTTATACCGGGACACCATGTGAGATAGCTGGTCTTAAGAATTTCCTTGGAAGAAAGTACGAAAATCTTTTCACAATGGATTTTGTTTGCCATGGTGTAGGTTCGGATTTGGTTTGGCGAGGATATAACGGACAATTCAAAAATAAGGGAGAAATCAAGAAAATCACCTTTAAGGCAAAAACGCACGGGTGGAAGAAATGGTATTTCAAGGTTGACTACCAAAATGGGAATGTGTGGCAGCGGCGGGGCAGCATGACAATGTTTATGCGTTCTTACCTGTCTTATGCGAATATAAGACCCTCCTGTTTTGAATGTCATTTTAAAGGATTACAAAGAACTTCGGATTTCACCATTTCTGACTGTTGGGGCGTTGCCGAATCAAACCAGAATATTAATGATAATAAAGGCTTATCAGCTTTGCTTTTGCAGAATGACCGTGCATTGCTGATTTTTGATGTGATAAAAGATAATCTGGAATATCTGGGATATGATGCAGAAGAACTGATGGCCGGTAACTGGACAGCAGTTAAGAGCGTCAAGGCTAATCCGATTAGAGAAAGATTCTTCACAGATGCTTTTGAAATCGGAACGATAGAATCGCTGAAAAAGCATTTTAAGCCATCGGCCAAAAACTGGATTAGATATTATTATAATCGACTGAAGGGCAAAGAAAAATAACCAATGATAGCGCATAGTTGAATGAGCGGCATACTTATTGATATTGATTCGGCTGAAAGGCAAGGAGATAACGGTCATAATGAATATATTGATTCTCGGTGGAAGCGGCATACTATCTACTGATTTTACCAAAACGTGTTTGGATAAGGGCAATGTGGTTTATACCCTTAATAGAGGGAACAGAACTCATTTTATAGATCCAAGGGTCAAACTTATTAAAGCTGACCTTCGAAATGAGCCGGAAAATGTACTACGAGAGAAGATTTTCAAGGAAATTCCATCATATGATGTCATTGTTGATTTTCTGTCGTTTATTCCGAATCATTTGAAACGCACACTGTCCATATTAAATGGGCAGTTCATACAATTTATATTTATTTCCTCATCAACTGCTTATAAGAAGAAGTGTGAGGATGAGATTCTGACGGAACAGAGTGAAATTGGAAACGAAAAATGGGATTATGCATATAACAAGTATCTGTGCGAGGAATTTTTGAGGAAAAGCAGCATCAATTATACAATTATACGGCCATATGTAACCTACGGTAAAAACAGAATTCCATTTCCAATCATACCGGGCGACCAATATACTCTGTTGGCTCGCATTATGGCCAATAAGCCGGTTATTATGTTTGAGCATGGTGATGCAATTTGCACCCTAACGCACACGGAGGATTTTGCTAAAACGCTTTATGAATTGCTACTGAATGAAAAGGCTTATAAAGAAGCATTTCATATCACAAGCACTAGTGAACAAACATGGCTTGAGGTTTATACGATTCTTTGTGAGTTATTAAATAGGAAACCGAATATCTGTTCACTCGATAGAGCTGATACCGAGAAATATATGCCCGAATTTTATGAAATACTGGTTGGCGACAAGGGAACGAATATGCGTTTTGACAATACCAAAGTCTCCAACGCAATCGGACACTCTGTTTATAATACTGTATCTCTGAGGGATGGATTGAAACAATCAGTTGACTTCTTCATGAACCATTCTTATATGCAGAAGATTGATTATAAATTCGATGGTGAGTGTGATTACATAGCGGCTAAGATTTCAAAGCAGAAATGCTGCATATTGGAATCATCGGTGCGTCGTAATAAGGATGTACTCTATTATCATATCATGAGGTTCCCGCTTACAAATTATCTGGTGAGAGCCAAAAGAGCAAAGAAGATGGATTCCAAGTAGGTGAGTCTATGGAATTTTGGAGGTTTAAGATATGCCGTTATCATTCAATAGTAAAGGAGAGGCTAAGATGAATCAAGGGATACCTCCTTATGCTTCTGATATAGACCCAGATAGTCCTTATTGCGAATTTGATGATGGGGTATTGGTTTATCAGGATAAGCAAGGACATTGGCTAGATATGAATCAACAGCCAAAGCCAAAAAAGCCGCGAAAGTATACGCCACACCAATCAACCAGATATAAGAATATCGTAATAGGGGAGAACGGTAAGGCAAAGTCCTATGATGTAAAGACTGGTGGACTAAAGGACACGAATAAGGAACTGCCAGAATTATATAATAAACGAGAAAACTGTTGTGGTTGCGGAGCCTGTTATGCCGTATGTCCGACCAGGAAATTCCTTGAAAATAACGGTGAGGGGAGCATAGGCCAATTTGGTGAAAAGTATGTTCTTTCTCATGGTGCTATTTATATGGAAGAGGACGAGGAAGGATTTCTTTATCCTGTGGTTGATGCAAGTCTGTGCATTCGGTGTTATAAATGCGAGACAGTCTGCCCCATTAAGAATTAGACAAGTAGCAAGAGAGCCTGAATGGTTTGAATGGTGCAAACAGGATCAAAGTTTTACAAATGAACAGGTGATAGAAATGCTTTTGGAGATTTTTAGGGAATATGAAGCCAACACGAAAGAAGGTGTCAATCTATGATACCTGAAAAGAATATCCTTCTCACCAATATTCAACGCTTCTCCCTGCACGATGGCCCGGGCATACGTACCACTGTTTTCCTCAAAGGTTGTTCAATACACTGCCCTTGGTGTAGCAATCCGGAAAATTTACTGCACAGGGAGCAAAGGTATGTAAAGATGGATCATAACGGAAAAGTTGAAGAAGAAGGAACCTATGGGAAATGGTATAGCCCAGATGAGCTATATTCTGAAGTAATAAAAGATAAGTCGTTTTATGGCTACTGTAATGCTAATTCGGCTACTTATCTGGACTCTCTTCCTGGAGGCGTGACGTTCTCCGGCGGCGAGTGCATGCTCCAGATGAAAGAGCTTGATCCCATGCTTCAACGGCTTAATGATGAGCAAATCCACACAATTGTGGAGACAAGCCTTTTCTGCTCATCAGTACAGCTTTCCATTGCAATCAAGCATATAGACCTGTTTTACGTTGATATTAAGGTTCTGAATGATGATTTGTGCTCATCTTCTCTTGGTGGAAGGATTGAGCTATATAAAAACAATCTTGTGACATTACTGAACAGCGGCAAGCCGGTTGTCTTTCGCTTGCCGGTTATCGGCGGTTACACGGATAGTGAGGAAAACAGGAAAGCTGTGGTTGAACTGATAGAATCGAAAGCCAAAAGCTATTCGAACCTTTTGAAGATTGAAATCCTCAAAGAACATAATCTTGGAACGAATAAGTATCAGTCGTTGATTGATGGCGGGAATGAGATAATGCTGCCAGAATATAATGGCGTAAGTGATGAGCTGATGGGGCAGTATAAGATAGAAATTGAAGAGGGGCTGATGATCGTTGGAAGTTCAATACCTGTGGAAATCTGCAAAATTTGAACCACCAGTATTCCGCCCCGCCTTGCCACCTGACTATTGACAGAAGTAACCTGCGGTGAGAGAATATAAGTGGATAAACTGCTAAATTCGGTCGAACTGATCGGTCAGCTCGACCGAATTTAGCAGTCATCTCGTTTAAATCTTCCATTCAATAATCAGTTCTCACTTTTCTATGATGTGAGATTATTTTTGCCCATAGTAAGCATTCGGTCCATGCTTCCTCATGTAGTGCTTATCAAGCACATACTGCTTCATCTCGGCCTGCGGATTCAAAGCTAATGTCTTGATATCCATTTCCGCAACCTTCTCCATGACCACAGCGTTGTACACAGCATTGGCAGGATTTGTTCCCCATGCAAACGGTCCATGGTTCTTAACAACAATACCCGGAATTGCCATCGGATCATATCCAAGCTTCTCAACCGTTTCGATTATCACTTTGCCCGTATTCAGTTCGTAGGCTTCCATGACCTCTTCTTTACTCAGTTCCCGCGTGCATGGAATATCTCCATAGAAATAATCTGCATGAGTTGTGCCGAGTGCAGGGATGTTCATGCCTGCCTGAGCGTAAAGGTCAAACCACTCGCCTTTCACTAAAACCATTTTTAGTGCATACTTGAGAAAACCAATAGATTTTTCAAGGAGGACTAAAGACTATGGATCAGTGTACCCACGAAGTCCGTGCAGAGTACTGGCGAAAGATCATCCAGGCTTGTGG